>JAJYPH010000010.1 GCA_021795575.1 Bacillota bacterium | reverse complement strand
TAGTTGGCGGCCCACACCTCCCGTTGGCCCACCGACGCGGCATGCCACGCCGCCAGAGCGGCCGCTACCTGGGGGTTCAGCACCGCCGCCATGCCCAGGGGCTTCAGGATGAAGTCCTGGGCCGGGTTGACCGGGTGAATCACGCCCACCAGTTTCTGAAGCGGACTCTGCACATTGCCAGAGGCATGGTTGTAGGGAGGGCCGTAGCTGGCAATGATGCCGGTGCCGGTGAGGTCCCCGATGGCCACCTTTTCAAACAAGAGCGGGGTGCTGGTGGCCACGGTGCGGATGTGCAGCGCGGGCCGCACGGGCTCGCGAAACCAGAGCGAGAGCCCTACGGCCAGCACCGCCACGACGAGCGTGGTGCCCGCCAGGTGCTTCAAAAAGTCTGCCCGCACATACTGATACCGATGCGTGAGGTCTTGCTTAGGATTGTGCATGGGCCATCTCCTCGCGGCGCGCCGCTTCATCCTCATCGCGGGCGGGATAGGGCGGTACGACGCCCTTCACGCGGATGAGTGTGATGTGCAGGGCAATCAAAACGGACAGCACCAGCGGCAGCACGACCACGTGCATCCCGTACATCTGCCCGGCATTCAGGACGTTGAACCAGGCGAGCCCCATGGCGTTCAGGCCATCCTTGGCCTGAACCGCGTTCCACTGCGAATAGAAGTCGCCCCGCATCAGGTAGCCGGTAAAGGCGGTGGGGATGGCCACCAGCAGCGAGAGCGTGCCCAACAGCCACGTTTTTTCGCGGCCCCCGCGCCAGGCTCCCGAGAAGTAAACGCGCAGCAGATGAAGCACCATGAAGAAAAAGAACGCCTGCACCGCCCAGAAGTGGACGCCGCGGACAAAAAAGCCGATCGGTGACACCGTCCACCACTGGGGTCCGTTGGCGGCCATGAGGATGCCGGACGCCAGCAGCACCACGAAGCTGGACGCGGTGAGCGACCCCAGCGTGTACAGCAGGCCAAACGCATACTCCGGCAGGTCACGCGGCAGCCAGGTGTCCACCGACAGCAGCACGCCCATTTTGTCGCGCACGTATTCGGTCCAGTTCATGCGGTGCCCCCTTTCGGCCGGCCCGCCCGCCACGACCGCTGTCTCCCAGAAAAGAGGCTATGAGTCGGCGGCTGGCCGTTACTTATGATGCACCGGCAGAACCAGTCCCGCAACAAATACGCCCAGCAGCAGGCTCACCACCAAAATGTTCGCCGTTCCCATCATCGCGCTCGTCCCCTTTCCCACCCATCGGGCGTCGTCCCTGACTCCCCGCGCCGACGGTTCTACCGTGATTCTGCTCAGTCGGCCGGGTGGGCAATAGGATCGTCGGTTCGTAGTTGCGCAGGGCGGATGGGCGCGGTGGGTGGGAACGAAGGGCGCGGGCCATCGGCCACCACCCCGAACCCGGCTTGCCTCAGACGGTGCCTGACCCGTCGGGTCGGTGATCCGGGGCCAGTCTCGCCAGAAAGGCGGCTGCCTCAGCGCGCCGGGCCCAGCCCATTTTGCCCAGCAGGTTGCTCACGTAGTGCTTGACGGTGGTCTCGGACAGCGACAATTGGTCGGCAATCTCGCGGTTGGTGCAGCCATCGGCAATGAGGGCCAGCACCGCGCGCTCGCGTGGAGAGAGCCCCTGCAGCGGATCCGGCGGGGCGCCGCGCGCCGCGCGCTCCATGACCAGGGGCGCCAGCGACGGGTCCAACGCCGTGCCGCCCCCGTGCACCGTCCGGAGGGCGGCCAACAGGTCCGGCCCGCGGGTGCTTTTCAGGAGGTAGCCGGCCGCGCCGGCGCCGAGCGCGCGAAACAGTTCCTCCGGGTCCGAGTACGACGTCAGCATGATGATCCGGGTCGCGGGCTGCTGGTCCCGCCAGGCGGTGCACACGTCGATGCCGGACCCGTCCGGCAGGCGCACGTCCAACAGCAGCACGTCGACGGGCGTCTCGGCCATGAGGGCCGTCGCCTCGGCCACGGAGGCGGCCTGGCCCACGACCGTGAGGTCGATGTGACCTGTGAGGAGGTCGGCTAGGCCCACCCGCACCAGTTCGTGGTCATCCACCAGCGCCACGCGAATGGGGTCCGGGTTCGCCATGGTGATTCCTCCGCTCTGTCTCTTTGGCGCCATCGTATCACGGCGTCGCGTGCGGCGGCATGCGGGGTCACCGGGACGCGGCCCCACCATCCGGCAGGGTCCAGGGGGCCTCCAGCGTGACGGCGGTGCCCGCGCCGACGGTGCTGTCCCACAGCACGCGACCGCCCAGCCACGCCGCTCGGGTGTCCAGATGGGTGAGGCCAAAATGATCCGTGCGGCGCGCCGCGTCGACGTCAAATCCGACACCGTCATCGGTGACCACGAGTCGAAAGGCCCCAGTCGCCGCGTGCCAGGTTACATCGATTTGCGCGGCGTCAGCGTGGCGAATCGCGTTGCTGACCGCCTCACGCGCCCAGGCCACCACCTGCTCGGTCTGTTCCGGGGACAGGCGGCGGTATTCGGTATCGGCCGACTGCACCCGCACTCGCCCCGCCGCGGACAGGTCGGCCACCATGGCTTGAAGGGCCGTCAGGAGATCAGGCGGGGGGGCGCGCAAATTTTGCACGGTCTGCCGTACGGACTCGATGACGCGGGTGACGCGGTCCGCAAACGTCGCCAGCGCCTGGCGGTCGCTGTCGCCGTCCGCCTCGCGGGCCAACAGGCTGTCTACGCTCAGCACGATGCCGTACAGCGCCTGCAGCGTCCCGTCGTGCAGCTCCATGCTGATGCGCTGGCGCTCCCCCGCCACCACCGCGTCTTTGAGCTCCTGGGTGAGCCGCGCGGTGTGGATCAGGACGGCGGCGTGGCGGGCCAGGAGCCCCAAAAGCTCCTCGTCTTCGCCGCTGAAGGGGCCCCCCTCGCGATTGGTGCAGTACAGGTGGCCCACCACCTCGTCCTGAAACAGCATGGGCATGCCTAAAAAGCTGTCCATCGGGGGATGGTGGGGCGGGAACCCGCTTGACGAAGCATGACGCTCGATGGAGGGCACGCGAAGCGGCCGGCGGGTGTGAATCACCTCGCCCAAAAGCCCTTGGCCGTGGGGGAGGGTGCCCATCGCCCGGCGGTCGGCGTCGGACAGTCCGCGGGTGATGAAGTGTTCGATCCGGTCGTCGGCGTCCAAAATGGCCATGGCGGCATATTGGGCGTGGCACAGCGTCTGAGCCAGCTCGACCACGGCGGGCAGCATGGTGTCGACCGACTTGTGGGCCGCCACCGCGGTGAGCCCGGTCAGGAGTCCCTGGAGCCGTTGGCGGAGCGCCTGGTCCCGGTCCAGAGCGGCCTGCAGGCGCGGGGTGGCCGCCAACTCATGGCGGAGACTCGCCACCAGCCCGCCGTCGACGGAGAGGCCACCACGGGCGACCGTGTCCACCGCCGCCAGAAGGTCGGCTGGCGTCGTGGGCAGGCGCACCACGCCGCGCACGCCGCGCTGCAGTCCCGTGAGGACCGAGGGCTCGGTCCCCGGCCGCACCGCCCACAACAGGCGGGCGGCCGGCCAGCGTTGCGCGAGCCGCCGCGCCAAAGAAATGGTGGTGGCCTCGGCGGCCATCACCACCGCGTGGGGAGCCGATTCGTCCGAGAGACTCCACAGCCCCCGTGCAGGGCCGTGATACACCACGCCGAGCCCCGGCAACACGTCACCGGGCGCCAAGCCCCAGTCCGCGGCATGGTCCTCGGGCTCCCACACGATGGCCACCCGCCACAAAGGATCCATGCCACCTCGTCCTCTCGCCGTGCCTGCACGCGGGCTTCGCTATCGTCCGATTCAGCGTACCGCAGGTCCGCCGCGAGGCCAATGACGGGTCGTGGCTTGGCCGATTCCTGACTACGGGGACCGGGGAGTGACCACCCCAGGACCATCCGCACCCGGGCTGCCGCCCCGCGTCCATGACGGGCCCCCCGGGGGTGGCGAGCACCGTGGGGTCGTCCAAAGCTCGCTCCGCCAAGCTCATCCGTTGGTAAGGTCCAGACGTCGACGGGCACGTGCTCCGTCCGCACGGCATGGTCGGTCCCGTGCAGGAAAAGTGGTCCGGGGGCGCGAACTTTTCGGCTAGCGGCATGGGCCCCGTTTGAATGCCGCATAGGCGGTGGCCGCAGACTGCACATCGTCGGTGGAATCGCTGTCCTGATGCGGGACCACGGGATCCGCACCCCGTGCCGTACAGCCCGGTCTCTTGAGGAGGGGCGTCATGGATCCGCTGCGAGTCGAACTTGCCGGGGGCGCACATTCCCCTCACGTGCGCATCATCGCGAGCCCCCTGTATTCGCTGTACCACTGGGTGGCCGGGCTCGGCCCGATGCCCGCGGTGGACGACCCCCCGCTTCTGGAAGCTGTGCGCCTGATGACAGCCGCACGGTTTCCTCGTGGCCGCCATGGCCCCTGGGACCGATGGGAAGCAGCCATCCCCGCGGCCCGCACGGTGGACGAGGTCATTCAGGGACTTGGGGACAGGCAGAGGGAAACCGCCGAGCAGGTTGGGCGGGCCATGGAGTTGGCCCTGCCTGGGTTCCTGTCCACCGTGTGGCCAGCACAGCAAAGTGCCCTCGATGAAGCGGTGGCCACCATCCAAGGGCCCCTTGCGTCCGCCTTGCCTGCGATGGTCCAGGCCCAGGCGGAGGGATTGCGCTTGCACTTCCCCGACGCGGTCGACGTCTACCTCGTCGTGGCCTGCTATGATCCTGCGGGAGCCTATAGCCATCCGACGACCATCGATGTCACCCAATATCGTGGGTCGGCGCTAGGGGAATCCCTCCTTCACGAGCTCACGCACGTGGCGGACGTGGAAACCTCGCGTCGAGGCAGCGCCAGCCTTAAGCACGAAGTGTCCGCCGCGGTGGAGAAGCAGGGCCTGGATGGTGCCATCGCGTGGACACTGTGGCATGCAGTGATTTTTGCCTCCAGTGGCTATCAGGTGCGTCGGTTTGTGGACCCGGCGCACGGCGACTACGCCGAACGTCGAGGATTGTATCGGCGCTTTGGGCTGCCGGGACTGGCCGCGGCCTGGTCCAGCTATGCCACGGGCGCGATCTCAGCGCACCAGTTGGTTGATGCGCTGGTGGCCGACGCGGGGAGTGCCGCCCATCGCGGTCCGCGGTGAGGGCTTCGGCTCCCAGAGTCGGAGTCAAGATCCCGTGGTCGGGACTCGTCGCGGTTGGCCGCCGATCCGCCGGGCACCACGAGGCGATCGCGGGTCGCATCGGGGTCGGTAGCCCTTTTGACCCATGACACCTCGCTCGGGGGCGCGTCTCCAAAATCAGCCCAATGACTCTCGGACCGGCATGGGCGCTCGCGCACCATGGGTCTGAGGTGATGTCGAGTGGATCAAAGTGCCCTTCACGAGCCCCCCGTGCTGGACGTGGACCAGTTGGTGGTGGACTACGGGCCTGTGCGCGCGGTGGACGGGGTGAGCTTTCGGGTGTTTGCGGGCGAGGTGGTCGGGTTGCTGGGGCCCAATGGCGCCGGCAAAACCAGCCTGCTGTCCGTGGTGGAGGGGCTGGTGGCGGCCCGGTCGGGCCGGGTGACGGTGGCGGGCGTGGACGCACGGCAGCATCCGGTGGCAGTCCGGGCGCAGATGGGGGTACAGTTGCAGCAGACGGCGTTTCAACCCGACCTCACGCTCATCCAGCTGGTCAGGCTCTACAGCGGCCTGCACGGGATGGAGGTGGACACCGCCGCGGCCATCGCGGGGTTGGACCGCGTTGGGCTCCGCCGCGAAGCTCGACGCCGGTTTTCTCAGCTGTCCGGGGGCCAGCAGCAGCGCCTCGCGCTGTTGGTGGCGCTCATCCATGAACCGGCCCTGGCGCTTTTGGATGAGCCCACGACCGGGTTGGACCCGCAGTCCCGGCGGGAGCTGTGGGACCGCATTGAGCGGCTGGCGGGGGAAGGCACCGGGGTGGTGCTGACCACGCATTCGATGGAGGAGGCCGCTGCTCTCGCAGACCGCTTGGTGATCATGCACCACGGGCGCGTCAGAGCCGCCGGCACGCCGGAACAGCTCGTGCAGGAGTTCCAGGGCGATCCACGGGTGGCACGATCCCAGCGGGGGCAGGCCACCACCTTGGAAGATGTGTTCCTGGCGCTGACAGGAGGTGCCCAGTGAGTGCAGCACTCCCCGGGCCGCGGCCCGCACCATCTGTACGCCGGGCCTTCACGCTGCTGGCCACCGCCGAGTTGGCGGGCATGGCGAAGAATCGGCGTTCGCTCCTGTGGACCACGGCGGTGCCCGTGGCCATACTGGTGTTGGGTGTCAGTCAGGTGTCCGGGCATGCGTCGCCAGGCCGTGTGTGGGCCATCGTGGCACTGGCCGCCGTCATGGGGGCGTTTGTGCTTGGGCTGGTGGGGTATTCCACGGATTTGGTGGGGTATCGCGAGCGGGGCGTGTTTCGCCGCCTGCGAACCACCCCGGTGCCCGCCAGCCTTATCCTGGTGGTGCGCGCGATGGCCGCACTGGCGGCGATGCTGCTGGCATTCCTGGTGGTGGTCGTGGTGGCCGCGCTGGCGTACCACGTGCACCCCACGGTGGCGACGGTAGCGGGAGGCCTGGGGGTGATGGCGCTGGGCGGGTTGTCCGCCGTGGCTCTAGCCCAGGTGATCGTGGCACGCACGGCCCGTGCCCAGTCGGCGACCGCTCTGGCCCGGCTGGTCCTCATGGTGTCGCTGTTCCTGACGGGCTTTTTTATCCGCCTGCAGGTGTGGCCTGTGTTTTGGCGGCACGTGGCGGAGTGGACCCCAGTGCGCCTGGCTGGTGCGCTGCTGGTTCCTACGCTGCAGGGTCAACCCTGGGGGCCGACCGCGTGGCACGACGCCGGCGGCCTGGTGGCTTGGATTGTGGTGACCGGCGTCGTGGGGGTGGTTGCGTTTCGCTGGGAGGGAGGGGACCGATAGCATGGAGGCCCCAGTGTACGCGGGTGGACCGGACAGACGTCGGTCGGCGTGGGCACCGCGGTGGGCCAACGCCTCGTACGCCTTCTACTTGTTGTGCCTGGGGGTGGCCGTTCTCACCCTGGAGGGAGAAAACTGGACGACGGCGTCGGAGCACGTGCGGCTGGGCGTCATGGCAGTCTGGTTGCTCGCGATGCTGGCGTTTTCTCTGCCCCGGGCCCGACCGGCAGCGCTGGTGCTAGCCTGGGGTGCGGCTGTGTTCATGGCGCGTACCGTGCCGGCTCAGGACGGCTTTCTGATGCTGACGCTGGGCGTCGCGGGCACCCTGGCGACCCCCGGCCGCGCCAAGCCGTTCGTGGCGGCGGCGGTGGCCGCCACGCTCGCGGCCATCTGGTATCCCACCTGGCACGTCACGCTGGGCCAAGCGGGCACGGTCGCGATGAACCTGGTATGGCCGATGGTGATCGGTTACGCGTTCCACTTAAACGCCATTACCGGCCGGGCTCAGCAGGAGGCCATCGCGCAGCTGGAGGCGGCCAATCGCGAGTTGGCGCGGTATGCCGCGGAGGCCGACGAAGTGGTGGAGCTACGGACGCGCACCGCCATGGCGCGCGACCTGCACGACACGCTGGGTCATTCGCTGTCCGCCGTTACCATTGAACTGGAGGCGGTGCGCCGGCTGGTGGCCCGTTCACCGGGCGAGGCGGCGGCCGCCGCCGGCGCCGCCCAGTCGGTGGCCCGCCAAGCCATGGCTGACTTGCGCGACTTCGTGGGCGGCCTGCGGCAGGACCCGGCGGGGTCGGTCCACCCCCGCAGGGAACTGCAACGCCTCGCGACGGAGGCAGCCCGGCGCAATGGATGGCACCTTGAGCTCGCGCTGGCCGATGGGCTGCCGCCCGAGGCCGCCCTCGTGGTTCCCGTGGTGCGGGAGGCGCTGACCAACACCGAGCGGCATGCTTATGCCGCGACCGTGACGGTGACGGTGCGAGAGGAGGCCAGCGCCGTCAGGACCGTGGTGCAGGACGACGGCGACGGATTCGAAATGCCCAAGGATCCCTCGGCGGCTGGCGGGCACTGGGGATTGGTCAACATGCGCGAGCGGATTGAGGGGGCGGGCGGTACGCTGTCTGTGGAGAGTCAGCCGGGGCAGGGCACGAAGGTGGTGGCCACGGTCCCCGTCGGAGGGAGGACGGAGCCATGACCCCGATCACGATTCTGGTGGTGGAGGACCACGCGCTGGTGCGACACGGCTTTCGCACCGTGCTCGGGTTGGAGCCGGACTTTCAGATTGTCGCGGAAGCGGCGACGGGCCAAGCGGCCTTGCGCCTGGCGGAGGAACACCGGCCGACCGTGACACTGTTGGACATGCGGCTACCCGACACCGATGGCGTCGCGGTCACGCGCCAGGTGGCGGGTCACAACTGGAGCCGGGTGCTGGTGGTGACCACCTTTGACGTGGAAGATTACGTGCTGGCGGCCCTCAGGGCCGGTGCGGCCGGGTACGTCCTGAAAGACGTCGACGTGGATGAGCTGGCCGCCATCATCCGGCGCATTGCGGCGGGCGACACGTTCATCCAGCCAAGCGTGGCGCAGAAGTACCTGCAGTGGCTGGCGGCCGCTCCCCCTCCGCCGATGGACCCGCTGACGCCGCGCGAGGAAGACGTGTTGCGCCTCTTGGCCGAGGGGTGTTCCAACCGGCGCATCGGGGAGCTGCTGCACATCACGGAGCACACGGTAAAGAATCACGTGGCGTCGGTTTTGAGCAAGCTGCAGGTGGAAAATCGCACGTCCGCTGCGCTGCAGGCCCGTGCCATCTTAAAGCCGCCACCCTGATGTCGGAAGCGCCACGGTGTCCAGAACGGAGTGCCAGGTGGTTGCAGGGGCCATGACCCCAATCCCGCAAACTCCCATCCGAGGACCGTGTCCGGTACCGCCCGAATGCAGCCAGTTGGGTGCGGACCCACCCCGGGTGAAGCTCCCCAAGCCCCTGGGAAACGGCGGCTGTGGCTACGCATTCGCTGCCAGCTGCCGGCGCGGGACCGCCTAGCCGCAGGGCATTGCGGCGTCGCGGGGGGTAACGTTCAGCGGACAGGGGGACGGCCTGGAGGAGCGCCACCGGCGCCGTGGGCCTGCCCCCCTCCCCAAGGCGTTGCGCGCACTTGAGGACGGCCCTCCGCAGGATCTGTTTTTGGGAACGGACCCCGCGGCGAACGGCGAAGCGGCCGCGTCAGGACTCAGAAGCCCAAGGACGCCACCACAGCCGCCGGGTCGTCTGCACTCACGATCCACTGGGTGTAGCTGCTTCCGCCCCGGAACGTGACGCGGACGCCCCCCGCGGGGTGGTGGTGGACGATGGCAAACGTGCGCCCATCGCTGTCCAGAAAGGTGCCCATGGCAAACACCCCCGGCAGCTGCGAGCCGGGCAGCTTCATGCCGTGCACCGCGTGAATGGCATCGTCCAGGGTCGTGGCCGCCACGACACTGGCCACCGGCGCGTGGAGGTCCCCATGCACGCCCTCGAATTTCTCCGCTGTCGACAGCTTGAGCCACAGGGTGTCGCCTTCTCGAACCAGGGTCGCCATCGCCCGCCTCCTCCGTGTCCTGTCAGTGAATGGGTGACATTCGCTGCCCGACCTCAGATCCCTGCCGGTCAGACCGCCGCCCACTCCGGGAGGTGTAATATTGTGGCACAATTATACCGTTGCTGGATCGTCTCGGTGGTGGCTGCACGTGAGGGAGGCGCATTCGCCATGGACCAAGGCATGCCGGACCAGATTGCGTATCACTTTCCCAAGCATGGACGGCTCAGCATTCACGTGGGCGGCTACACCCGTGCACTGGCCGACCTTTTCGAAACCCAGGGACAGCTCATCACCCGGCTTAAGCAGACGGATCAGCTGGGCAACCTGCGCTACTTCTATCCCGGGGCCCATCACACGCGGTATGAGTATCTTCTGTTGCAGTGGTACCTCTTGGACCGCCTCACGAAGGCGAAAGGTGTTAGCGAGCCTACCCTGGGCCTGGCGGGCGGGGTGCGGGACCTGCCGAAGCGGGACGGGGCGGGGCCCCCCGCCGGGGTGGACGTCCTGCAAACCGCGGTGCTGTTGGCCAACGTGGGGCATCTGCCGGAAACGCTGGCCGGCGAACGCGCGGTGCTGGCCGTGCTGGCCGATGACGCGGACCTGCGCCGCGCGTTTCAAAACCTGCTGGGCGAAGCCGGCCCCGCCTTTGGGATCGCCCTGCAGCAGTTTAATCCCTACGGGCTGCACCTGTACCTGGCTTGGCTGTGGCTCGAGCAGGTGCGCAGCTTTGACGCGGATCCCCAGGTGGTGCAGTACGGCCGGCAGGTGTTGTGGCATCAGCTGGCGCCGGACGACAATCCCAAATGGGGGCGCTTTCAGAAGCTGGGCCAACAGGTGCGCCGCATCGCGTATCTGACTCTGGATACGCTCTACACGCCCGCCCCCTTTTCCATCGAGTTTGCCACGCTGGAAGACGACCTGGCCCGCAACCCCGAGGCGTATATGCTGGACACGTCGCCCTTTCAGATGGCGCTCTGGGAGTTGAACCAGGTGATGCGGCGCCTGGTGTACCAATCCCCTCTGGCGCTCCTGTCGATGGCGGCCATCACCCAGGAACGGATCACCCGTCTTACCCGCGCCCGCGACCAGCTCATGCAGCCGAACGGCTGGTTCTCGGCGATCTACCCGAAGCCGGGCTCCAAGCTGGCCGCTGTGCTGCATGGCACGCTCGCCGCGGCGGCGGCCTCCGATGTGGACGCCCGCCGGACGGTGGCGCTGGAGGTGCCGCTGGCAGACCGCCGGCCGGTGTGGCGCAACACGGTGGCCTTGGAGGAAGCTCTGGGGCGCCAGGCCGACGCCCGTTCCCGCGCGGCGTGCGACTGGGATGCCAGTTCCCACACTCTGGGAATCGCGTTTGCCCCGGTTCCTCATCTTCCTCCGGATGAGTGGGCCCGGGTCGCGGCCGGATTTTGGCAGACGGTGTTGCGGCGCGCGACGGAGCCGGCCGCTCCGGCGGGCGACAGCGTCTCCAGTGCGCGCGCGCTCTATCTCTATGCGCTGCGCGCCGCCCTGGGAGACCGCCTCCTCCCCGCGGTGCGGTCCGATCCCCTGGGGGGCCACCCGGAGCCGGTGTTTTGGGGGCGACGAGCCATGGATGTGGCGCCGGCACTCCGCCAGTGGGCTGACGCCGCGACCGAGGCGGTTCACGCTTCCGTCCTCCACGAGGTGCGCGTGCTGGCGGCCGTGTGCGAGGCACTGCACGCACGCGGCCCGGTCCTGGCCTACGGTGGGCAAACGGTGCTGTATGGCGAATCCCAGGTCCGTGCCGAGCTGGACGGCGTCGTCCTGGTCGCAGGCACCGGGGACGTGCCGCCCGCCATTATCTGGGTGGAGGCGAAGCGGCCGGGGGCCTCCCTGGCACGGGCGCAGCTGGAGGACCGCCTTCGCCACGTGGTGCAGCTCTCGGTGAGCCACGTCGCCGAGGTGGACGGGGGAGCCTGGGCCGAAACACCGGCCACGCCGTGACGCCGGCTCGGATTCGCGGGGCGAACGACCCGATGCCGCCGAGCGGGGGGGCACGTCCCGGGCATTGGGGGGAGGGTGCCCAGGGTGTGGCGGGCAGGGGCAGGAGCGTGACTCGAGCGGGCCCACACGCTGTCCGGTACGAACGTCGGCGTGCACGACCAGGATCGGTCGCCGACGGAACACCAGAATTACGAACGGGGCCAGCCGCCGACCCAGGCCCGCACGGTGATGGGCGTGGCCCGGGGGCGACCGGGTGGGCGACCTCACGCGTGGGGACCCGGTCATCGGGGCTACGGGAACCAACCGAACCGACCCCAGGAAACGCCCGCCATGCTGCACGACAGCTGGTGCGCCACCGGAGATTTGGCCGTTGTCAACCCGGAGGGCTGCATCCACGTGGTGGACCGCAGCCACGACGTGGTCGTGGTGGGCCACGACAGGGTGTCGGGTCTTGAGCTTGAGGGGGTGCTGGCCGCGCTCCCCGCGGTGCGGGAATCTTTCGGGATTGGCCCAGCGGACCCACTTTGGGGGAAGCCCCGCGCGCGCCGGTGGTGGGGCGGACGGGCCGGAGCGCCGAGGACAAAAAACTGGCCGTCGACGTCAACGACCGCGTGGCCTCCGGCCAGCGTCTCCCCTCGGTGACCGTGGTGGAAAGCAGCCCAACACCGCCACCGGCATGGGCGGCGCCGGTGCGGCCCGCTCCCGCGCGCTTCGGGTGGGCCGACAGCCCCGAAGCGCGCTCGAAGGGGATGGAAGTTTCTTTCCTATACTGTGGACAGCCTCTGTGCTACCCTGCACACAATGTTTTCGCCCAACCATAACCCTGAATGAGGCGTGTCGCGGGTCGGGGCACGCCAGCGCGCTGCCCTCGATGACCGCCCCGGGCTAAAAATTCGTCCACCCATTCGGAGCTACCGTAAAAACGGGTTCCCAACCGACCCAGAGGAGGTTCGGCTCATGACCCAGCCTATTGTCGGAATTACCACATCACACGTTGCCGACAGCGTGCTACCCAATGACCGGCTGTCCTCCTCGTATATCCTCGCTATTCGGGACGCGGGCGGGCTGCCGGTGCTGCTGCCCAATCTCGGGGATGCCGCTGCGCTCAGTCTCTTGGATGCGCTCGTGATTTCCGGGGGCGGTGACTTTGACCCGGGGACTTTTGGGCAGACGCCCAGCGGGGCCCACATGGCGGGGGTGTCGCCCGAACGGGACCAGACAGAGCTGGCGCTGCTGCGCGCGGCCCCGTCGGACCTGCCCATCCTGGGCATCTGTCGGGGTATTCAGGCCCTGGCGGTGGCGTATGGGGGCACCCTCATTCAGGATGTGCCCACGGAGCGTCCCAGCGAGCTCGTCCACGCGCAGGAGATGGGGCGGGACGCCCGCACGCACGGCGTCAACATAGAGCCCGGCTCCCAGCTGGCCCAGACGCTCGGCGCCACCGCCATCCGCGTGAACTCGTTTCACCACCAGGCGGTGGACCGACTGCCGGACGGCTTTCGTGCGGTGGCGTGGGCCGACGACGGACTCTTGGAGGGCATGGAGCTCCCGACGCGGCCGTTCTGCCTCGGGGTGCAGTGGCATCCCGAAAACCTGACGGGCAACGAAGAGCATGCCCGCCGCCTGTTTTCGGCGGTGGTCCAGGCGGCAGAGGTTTACCGGCGGCGCAGGCGGAGCCAGGAAGCTGGCTAAGCACCCAGACGGATGAGGGTCCCTCACAACTGACGGAGGTGTTTCTATGAACAGCCGCTTGGTCCGAACGGTGGCGACGCGCGCGGCCGCACTGGCTGGTGCGGCGGCCCTGCTGGCCGCCTGCGGTTCCGCGGTTTCCGCGCCCCCCAGCGCGACCAGCGCCGTGGTGGTGGCGATTACGGGCGGAACGCCCAACTTCTGGTTTCCGATGAACTCGGCGCCCGATTTCACCGAACTGAACGGTGAGATGAACCACCTGATGTACCTGCCCTTGGTGAATGTGAGCCACACGAACGCCATCAGCTTCCGGCAGGCCGTGGCGGACAAGATTGTGGCCAACAGCACCGGGACCGTCTACAAGGTGTACCTGAAGCCCAATCTCAAGTGGTCGAACGGCCAGCCGGTCACGGCCAGCGACGTCGTGTTTTCGTGGAACGTCATGGCGGCGGCCAGCCAAAGCAAGCCGGCGCCCCCGTGGACGTACGGCGCGGCCGGTATGGGCGGGGTGCCGACCCGCTGGACGAGCGTGGTGGCCAAGGGTACCCACGAGGTCGTGGTCACCCTCAACACACCCTCCAACCCGCAGTGGTTTGAGCACAACGGGCTCAGTCAAATATTCCCGATGCCGGCCGCGCAGTGGAATCGCTATCCGAGCAACATGACCCAGGAGTTGAAGTTCATCCTGAAAGTGGCGAGCCAGCCCACCAACGCGATTTACAAGGTGGTGGACGGCCCGTATGAGTTCGCCTCGACGTCGAACAACGTGTTCTGGACCTTTAAGCCCAACCCCACGTACTACGGGCACAAAGCCACCCGGCGCGTAGTGTTCCAGTACTTCGCGTCCTCGCCCGCCGAGTTTGCGGCCTTGAAGCGGAACAAGATCCAGGTGGGGACCCTGCCGTTTTCGCTCTACAACTCCCGGAACCAGCTGACAGCGGACAAGCTGCGCGTGATTTACCCATACGGGTTCAACTACCTCACGCCCAACGAAAGCGCGTCCGCTCCTGGCGTAAAGGGGGCATTCGCCCTGACGTACGTGCGGCAGGCGCTGGAGATGGGCATCAACCAAAAGGCCATGATCGCGGCCATCTACCATGGGTTGGGCACGCCGGAGTACGACCAGGTGCCGGCACAGCCGCCGACGGTGTTTGACGACCCGAACGTGCCGGCCGTGACGTACAATCCCAAGGCGGGCAAGCAGTTGCTGCTCTCGCATGGCTGGTCCTTGAACAGTGCCGGCGTGATGACCAAGGGATCGATGCAGCTCGCGTTCACGCTGCTGTATCCGTCGGCTTCTACCACGTTCCAGAACGCGATGGAGTACCTGGCCACCACGTGGGCCCAAGAAGGCGTGAAGGTCACCCTGCGGGCCGAATCTGGCGGCACGGTGTTTGCCACCGCATCGCAGTCCAGCCCCAACACCTGGTCGATGGCCAACACCATTGGCTGGTACTATGGCCCGGACTTCTATCCCACGGGCGGCGAGTTCTACTTGCCCAGTGCCGGCGCGAACAACGAGGGATACAGCAACAGCCAGATGACGCACCTGATCCAGCAAACCTACACGTCGGGCACCCCGGCGCAGGTGACGGCGCGCTTCGACGCGTTCCTGTCATACGAGGCTCAGCAGCTGCCGGTGCTGTACGTGCCGTTCACCCCGGAGCTGTTTGAGACGGGCAAGTCGCTCAGCGGCTTCACCAACTCGTTCAACCCCATCACCGGGTTCTACTACCCGAACGACTGGACCCTCGGTTCCTGAGATCGGGCATCATCGACGCAGGCCCGACCTGAACGGTCGGGCCTGCTCACGTTCTGGCGATCAAGGGAGGCCGACCCGCCGCACGCCGTGGAGGTGCTGCCGTACGACGCAGCCGTTTGAGCCCCTGTGAGCCCGGGTGCTGAGCACCGGGTGTGGCCGCGACACCGGTCATCGACCGGAGTGCGCTGGTCGCCGACACCGCCCCGCTGGATGCCGCACGATCACGCGGCGGGGCTATGAGGCCGAAGGGGATCGGGGTATCGTCGGGCGCGAAGCGGGTTGCGCCCGGTGGCAACCCGGCACACCATCTGCACCAATTAGGGGCCGGCCATCCCCCAGCGGGGGCGTCTTGCCTTCCGCGACGATTTGCGCAGGCATCCCCAGACGGCCGCCGCCTACGGTCCGCTGACGCGGCGGCTGGCCGCGGCGGGCCAGGCGGCGTTTGTTGAGACGACTCTGGGCCACGCCGTCACGGCAGGACCCCTTCCACCGCATTCAGGCCATCCCACCACGCGGCGTCCATAAGGAGCCACCGCCGCCCATGCGGGCGGCAGGCCTCTTCCAGCTGCACCAGCGGCCCGTCTCTCAGCGCCCCCAGCTGGGCGGCCAGGCGGCCCAGCTGTGGCTGCAGCTCGGCCAACACCGCCACGGCCTGGGCGGAGGGCGCGCCGTCCGCGCTGTCCACGGCCGCGTAGAGCGCGTTCAGTTTCTCGTGCAGCCCACTGGGCCAGGGTTGTGCACCCGGCATGTGCACGTCAATCAGCTCGGAGCGGACAGCCGCCAGCCCCGACTCCACGGCCAGCGCGGCGTCCCGTACCGTCAGTGCGGCGTCCGTGGCCCACTGCCGCCATTTCCGTACGCGGTCCGACAGCTCGCTCACTCCGTTGATGAGGCGGTTGCAGGCTGACAGCGTGGCCAATACCGTCGAGAGAAACGCGAACTGCTCGGCCAGCGCCTCGGGTGGCGCGACCCCTCGGGGGTCGGGAAGCACCTCGACCGGCTGGTGCAGCGCCTGGCCGTCTACGGTGAGCGTCGCCTCATACGTGCCGGGCAGCACCCGAGGCCCGTCAGGGCGGTCCCACGGTTCGAGGTCGGGGGCGTGCACCCGCTCCGCTCCCGCGGTGCGAAGATTCCACACCCACCGGTTCAGTCCGGGCTGGCACGGAAGGTCCGCGGTGGACAGGAGCGGAGTGCCGTCGCTGGCCGTGACGCTGAACGCCAGTGACGCGGGCGCGGGGTCGGGCAGCAGGTACTGGACCAGTACGCCGTCCGGCGGATTGACGCCGACATTCACGGGATCCACCCGAAGCGACCCGTCGGCGGTTTCGTCGACCCAGGCCGCGGCCGTGCTGGTGTTGACCTGAAAGTAGTTGAGAAAGCCGGGGGTGCCCGCCTTAGGCACCCCGCCGTACGTGTGAATGCGCCGCGCCGGGGCGGGGGCGAACAGGTGCGAGCCCAGCGGGACGGTCCCGCGAGCCAGGGCCCTGAGCGGCTCGAGGTCGTCCAGCACCCAGAACGACCGGCCGTGCGTGGCCACCAGCAGATCGCGGCCCTTCACGATGAGGTCGTACACGGGCACCACCGGGAAGTTGCCCCCCAGCCGGTGCCACGTCCCCTGGAGATAAACATAGAGCCCGGTCTCGGTTCCGGCGTACAGCAGCCCGGGACATGCGGGATCTTCCCGGATGACGCGCGTAAACTCGTTGGCCGCGAGGCCGTCGGTGATGAGCTGCCAGCTGCGCCCGCCGTCGGTGGTTTTTAGGAGATAGGGCTGGTTGTCACCATGCTTGTAGCGGGTCGCCGCCACGTACGCGGTGTCAGGGTCGTGCGGCGACGGCTCGATAATGCTGACGAGCGCCCACTCCGGGAGGACCGCGGTCGGCGGTGTCGCTGCGCGCCAGGCCAAGCCGCCCGTGCGGGTATCTGCGGTATCCTCGGTGACGTGAATCAGGCCGTCGTCCGACCCGGCCCACAGCCGGCCGGGTCGACACGGCGACTCGGCCAACGCAAACACCGTGCAGTACACTTCGGCCCCGGTGTTGTCGCGCGTCACGGGGCCGCCCGACGAACCGAGCTTGGCGGGGTCGTTGCGGGTCAGATCCGGGCTGACCACGGTCCAGTGGGACCCCAGGTCATCCGACCGAAATACGTGGTTGCCCGCCACGTACAGCGCGTGGGGGGCCACGTGCGAAAACAAGATGGGAAAGGTCCACGGGAACCGGTACCGGAGTCCCTCGGCACCCACGCCCCAGCCGTAAAGTTCTGGCCACACCGTGATGTTGTGACGCTGTTCGGTGCGGTGGTCGTACAGCGTCAGGAGGTCGTTGAACGCCCGCCGCCCCGCGGGGCCTGACGCCACCACCAGGTTGGGGTCGTCGGGCTTGACGGCAATGTACCCGCTTTCACCGCCCCCCGGGAGAAACCAGTCGCGCTCGTGAATCGCGCCAGACACCGACAGGCTCGGCAAGCTCACGGCGCTGTTGTCCTGCTGTGAGCCGTAAATGCGATACGGCTCGCGGGCGTCGGTGGTCACGTGGTACATCTGCGCGGTGGGCTGGTTGTACTGGGTGCTCCAGCTGACGCCGCCGTTTAGGCTGACCGCCGCCCCGCCATCGTCCCCCTTGATGAGGCGCCGCGGGTTGACCGGGTCGATCCACAGCGCGTGCTCATCCCCGTGCGGGGTCGGGAGCTCCGTGAAGTGTGCGCCCCCGTCGATGGATCTCCAGATCCCATAGTTCTGGACGTAGATGGTCTCGGGGTCCACGGGGTCGGGGGTGACGTGCATGTAGTACCAGGGCCGTGTGCGCAACAGAGACTGCTCGGAGCGGCGCGTGAAGTGCTCGCCATAGTCATCCGAGAGAAACAGCGCCCCGTCCTCGGCCTCCACCAAGGCCCAGACGCGCCCTGGCTGTGCGGGCGACAGCGCCACCCCGATTTTGCCCAGCATCCCAGTGGGCAGGCCCGGGTGACGCGTGATGTCCTCCCAGTGGTCGCCTCCGTCCATGCTGCGCCAGAGACCGCATTCGGGCCCACCGCTCCACAGCGCATGGGCCGACCGCTGGGTTTGCCAGGCCGCCGCCAACAGCACGCGAGGGTTGTTCGGGTCGAGAGCCACGTCGTGGCAGCCGGTGCGCTGGCTCACGTGCAGCACCCGCTCCCAGTGTTGGCCGCCGTCGCGCGTGCGAAAGATGCCGCGTTCGGGGTTGTCTCCCCACGCGTGGCCCAGCGCGGCCACATAGGCGACGTCGGGGTTTTCGGGATGAAGCTGAATGCGCCCGATGTGGCGCGTCTCGGCAAGCCCCAGGTGCCGCCAGGTGCGGCCGGCGTCGTCGGAGCGGTAGACCCCGTCGCCGTGCGACACGTCGTTGCGAATGCACGTTTCGCCGGTGCCGGCGTATACGATGCGGGGGTGAGAGGGAGAGACCGCCAACGCCCCCACGGCCGCCGTGCCGAAAAAGCCGTCGGACACATTGCGCCAGCTGATGCCGGCATCGGTGGTTTTCCACACGCCGCCCGCCGCCGCCCCAAAGTAAAACGTGGCCACATCGCTCACGTCGCCCGCCACGGCGGCCGCGCGGCCGCCCCGATGCGGACCCACCAGGCGCCAGGACAGGTGGCTCAAGACCGCCTCCGGCAGAACCCTTGCGCCGTCCCTCGTCGCCATGAGATTCGCCCCCTGTTGCGGGGAGCGTACCATGGCCTACGTTCCCATGGAATAAGGTCAGACGTTTAACGGCGGTGCAGGATGGCGCGGCGAGTCGGGCCGCCTATAGCGATGTGAGCGGTATGAAGGGACGTGATAGAAATCTGGGTCGCCCGCGGGGATGGAGACAGTTGGCCCAGGCCCCGGTCACCGGTCCAGGTGCGCACTGCCCGTATCAGCGACGGCTGGTGGACGGCGTGATCGATCCCCGCGATCAGGATCCGATCCAATTTGACGATGGCGGGCTGCAAGGCCAGCTGTTCCGCGGCCCCCCATAGCCCGTCCCATAGTCGTCGACCACCACCAGGTGCCCAGCGCGGCGTCTTGCCCGCGTCAGGCGCCCGGGCCAACTGTGCGACTGGCATGGCCTGGGCTGTGTCTTCGGGTCCGCGGGTGCGAGAGGCGTACCCCATCGCGGTGCCATCGGCCAAGTCCATGATGGGCTGCCAGGCCACCCAGAGGTGATCCAACGGGTCCACACTCGGGTCTCCTCTCTGCCGATCCGGTCGCTTTGCGACCAAGTCGTGGGGGATGGGTCGACTCCGCGGTTCTCCGTGAATGAACCTCCCCGTTGTGACGGACGCGACTTCCCCGATTGCGCTGATACGCGGTTACGGCCGGCCCGCCAGGAACACCGGTCCGCCTACGGCTGGGTGACGAGGCTCAGCACGGCTCGCTGGCCGTCCTGCCGACCAGGAGGGCCTACCGATAGGCGCCCATCCCGTCGGGCATGGTACCCCGCGCTTCACAGCCGGGGTATCCATCCGTGGCGACCGGAGCCCCAACAGGCGGCCGCCGCTGCGGGCACGCCCCCAACGAGCCTGCCCCACGTGTGGGCTGCCCGCGATCGTGGCTGTTCCAGGGGTGAATCCGTCCGCGATGCGCTCAGGGCGAAGGGAAACACGACCGGTGGTGGACCCCGTTAGGGGTCGGGACCCTTGGGTCACGGTCTGGCTGGCCCGGTTGGACGTGGCACGCCTAGAGCCACCCACCTGGGATCTCGTGGGTGGCTGCATCCCGTCTCGGTTTAGTCCTCACGCAAGGTCACCGGGCCCAAGAGACCGCTGGCTTGTTGTGGGACGGGACAGAAGTCCGTCGGCTTCCCATCGGCATAAAAGGCCCCTAACGTATTGGTCACCCGAATCCGGATTCGCCGGCGGCCATTGCCCCAAGCGGGGCTCAGATCAAACCGATAGGGGTGCCACAGCCGGACACCGGCATTCCATCCGTCCACCCAGACCTCGGCGGTGCCCCGCACAGCGCCCAGATCGAGCACTGCGGATTGGCCCTGGCCGCCGACCTCGCGCTCATATTCGACCGCTCCGCTGTACGTATGGAGTCCCAGCGCACCCGACCAAGTGCCTAGGTATCCGGGGGCTGCGGCGGTCCCCACCACGATCGGGGCCTTCAACACGGACGCTTCCCGCTCGAGTCCTTGAGGAATGACTCGGCACACGAGGACGCGCCCAGCAGGACCAGGGATCAGATCTAATCGACCGTGGCGGACCGCAACCGCTTGGCCATCCACCCAGGCTTCGACGCGGCCCGCGACATTGAGCGTAATCTGCCGAGCGCCCACCGGCAGCGTGCAACGGATCCACACCGGGTGTCCCACGGCGCTGGGGTCAATCGACCACGTCAGCAACCCCTGGGGCACGGCCTGGGGCTGCAGCCAGCCAATGTCCGGAAGCAGATGGGGCCGCGGGACCAACCAATGAGCCTCGGTGGACAAGGCTACCGGCTCCGACGGCCGTCCGTCGTCGCTGAGCCACGGACTACACTCCCAAGGGTGAACCGCGCCGTCGGCATCCGTCCACGTTCCCTCCAAGAAGGCTCTAACGGTATGCGGATCGTCTATCCACCGCAAGCGCACCACATTATCACCGGGATGAAGCCAGAGGCTGGCGTCACACGCTTGCTGACCCCAGTGGCTATAGGGCATGTAATCGCCTAAGTGCAGCCGATGCGAGCCATTGACTTCTAAATCGGCCACGCCATCCATGACCACCAGGTGCAACTGCGCGGTGTGAAATGTGTCGGGCAGCCTGACGTGCGTACTATACCCCCGTTGGCCTGCTGCCCCCTGGACCCACTCGGGGTACGCGGCCGGTTCATGCGTCCCGATGGCTACGCCCAGACGCATGGGACCGGGGTGAAGCGCTTTCACTTCCACCTCTACGCTAGACCACCCTGCGCTAAGCTCCACGGCGGCTTTCGCACCGTAGCGGGTTACATCAAGCAGCCGAGGGACTGAATCTACGAGGACGGTCTTCGCGCCATCTCCTTCAACTTGAAGCCAATAGCGACCGGTCTCGGGAACCGAAGCAAAGCTTTGCACCCGTCGCCGTGCTCCAGGGGCCAGGTCGCCCAAATTCATGAAGGTCCGAGGAATACGAGCCATCCGTCCGTCCCAACTGCGAAAACTGAGGTCGCCGAGCCGAGTGCTGTACACTAGCGCCGACAAAGCCGATGGCCCACCGGTTTCTTTCCAGTAGGCGGCTTCGCTCCAGAGTCGACTTGTCCACGTGGTCGCATCCGATCCGGGTTGATACCACGCCTGATCACCACCCACATCGGAAGGGTCCGGAGCCACCTCCACCCGTCGAATTTCGACCTGAACCCACGCCTGGTCCGTGTGTCGGTCAAAATCGTGATAGCGGTTGTCCAACGTGGGCTCAACCCGAATCGTCCAACCGCCGTCGGACAGGCGGGTCGCCGTCCCCGTCGGTTCGCTTCCGGTGTGAGCCGGATATGGCGGTTCGGTCTCCTCTTGAGGTACGACTCTGGCCCCGGGATGAGGGGTGTGCGATCGATGGTGGACCATGACCAACGCTGCGGGCCATGCCGTCAGGGGGACCGCCATCCGAAGGCCGTCTCTCTCGACCACGGCCGACAAGGGCTCTGTCTCTCCGGTCACCGGGTTCCAAAGCTCGGCTTGTCCGGTCGCTTGAATCCAATAGTCCACGGTCGTCGGGACCGGGCGGCTAAGGTCTACCGTCTCGTGCATCGGAGCCAGCGCGCCTTCCGGCGGCATCAAGAAAAACAACGTGGACTCTTGATCATACTGACGGATGAGGGCTTGCCCGGGTCCTTGGACACGTCGTGTCAGCCGCTGCTCGAGAATGTCTCCGATCTCGCTGGCCATGGCGATTTCTACGGCACCGCGAATGCGTCGCTCATCCTCGGGCACCCCGACGCCGATCGCCAAGCCACCACGGTCCACCCACCGCTGCACGGTCACCTGATTTTCGGCGTCCATCTGCTCGGTACCGGCAAACACCAACACGCGATAGGTCTCCTGGGCGATCTGGATGCCGGTCGTATCAAACGTCGCCGCCATTAAGCCTAGGTCATCGATCGTGTCAAAATCCCACCGGGCTTCACGTAAGGCCCCTAATTCTGGCCGTAGCCGGTTTTGGCGCCCTATGAGGTCCCAGTACGGCTGACTGATGGCGGACAGCCTGGCATGGGTGTGCTCGCGGGCCAGCGCCATCGGGTGCGGGGGCGTGGCGCCGCTGGGCCAGGCCATGCTCGACCACAGCGCTCGGCCGGGATAATAGACGGCAATGTCGGCCACATGGTGTCCCATACTTAAAGCCTTGGACAGGCGTGCCACCGTGTCCGCAAACACCGGGTAGTGTTCAAAGTAGGGCTGACGCCAGCCCGTATCGGGGGCCGCCCACTCCCACCACCCCCCGACCGTGCTGAAATAGATCGCGTGCGGATTGTACAGGGTGGCTCCTGCTTGATACCACGGCAACAACCAGTGCAACGTGTCTTCGAGCGTACCGCCCCATCCACTGGAGTGAAAAGCTTCCAACCACACCCGGCCGCCTTGCCACTGATGGGCGATCGATGCGTGCGGCTTAATTTCACCGTCGGGGTCGTTGCCCGGTGCCGAAAACCAGCGGTGCGTCCTGGGGTAGTCGAGATAGAGGCGCTGAGCGCCATAGGGATCGACTTCTCGACCTGGTCCGGCTTGGTCGCAGCCGAGGAGCAGGTGGTGGCGTCGATGCCATTCGCCTAAGGGTCGAAAGAACGCCGTTTCCACCATTTCGCCCAACAGTGCGTACACCCGTCGACGCACCAGCGCCGTCCGCTTCGAAGCGTCCTCGTCGCCAAACAACCGGGGCAGGTCGGTCTCCAATGCCTCGTTGTAGCGCTCCGCGTACTGAGCCAGGAGCTGACCGCTCCAGGTTGGCATCGGCGGTAGCTCGTCCTGAAAGCTGCCGACGATGACGCTGCCCAACCACCGCCCAAAACGACGCTCCATTTCTCCATGAATCCGATCGAGCAGCGCGGCGGCCGCTCGGGGATTGGTCCAATCAAAGCCTCCCCGTTCCACGCCGTACGTCCACTCTCCAGCCTTTAGCCAGGCCGAAGGCTCGGGGCCGGCCGCCGGCGTCTTCCAGCGTCGCAACTGAAACCCTCTAAACTCCGGGTGAGCACTGGCAACCTGGGCGGGAAAGTTGGCCCCCGAGAACCCGATTTGATCGTAATACCACAAAAACATGTGCAAGCGCTCTGCGGTGCGGACGGCCGTGTCAAAACACTCCCACCACGACTCGTCGTAGAAGGACGGTAGACTGCCCCGACTCCCGGCATTCGGACCAGCGGGCGCCAGATTGATGATGCAGAGATTTCGCAAGCCACCCCGACGCAGTGCTTCCATCTGCCAGCGAATACGCTCAGGCGTCACTTGCTCCGCATCCCACCACCACAAGGGCACGGGACCAAACCGCGGATCTGCCATCCGAAACTCCCGAACCCAGGTTCCAGACGCGTCCTCGCTGGGGCTGACCGGAACGCTCCTGCTCACTGCTGATGCACCTCCCGGTGATTCCCGTCCCCACCAAGCCGATGCCGAAGGTACGAGGGGACGGTCGGGCCGCGGATCGACCGGGTGGCTACCCCGTTCGCCAGGCTCAGCTGCGGACGCCGTCACGAATTTTCACGTGCCGGGGATCCTTCCCAAACACGTAGGAGCCGGGGCCGGCCACTGCCGAAACGCCACGAGACGTTCGTCCAGCGCCGATCCCGTCGGTGGCCCGCCTTACCGCCGGGCGCGTCTGCTCGCTCCGCCGCCGGGCCTCAGGGAGTTATCGGATCGTGTCCAGGCACGTTTCCCAATCCCGGTCCGTCCGCTGGTCTTTTGATCCCTGCGCCGTCATACGGAGTGCACGGACCGCCTGGGGGCTCTGATTCGTCGTGGTGATTTAAGTTCCTGCTGGGCATCGGAAGTGCCCATCCGTGGGCAAACGATCGCAGGGACAGCCCGGTCGCTCGTGGCCGCCCTGCGCTCAATACACGGGACGCCCCGCCGGTCCAACGAGGGTGGCGGCCCACGGCGCCACGGGCGGCAGGTAGTCAAACTCTTCCGGGACGGGAATGTCGACAAAGCGGGGAACCAGACCGGCCTTGGCTTCCGCGATCACCTCCTGGAGGGCTGCCAACGTGGGCGTGCGGACGGCCGGAATGCCGAACCCCTCCGCAATCTTGACGGCATCGACGGGCTTCAGATCCACCCCAAAGTAGCGCCGCTCCAAATAGAAGTGCTGCAGCGCTTTGATCCATCCCAGCGATCCGTTGCTCAGATGCAGGATGAGCACCGGGCGGTCAAGCCGCGCAATCGTGTCCAGCTCGCCACACGCCATGCCCAGGCTGCCGTCGGTCGTGACCGCAATGATCGGGCGTGCGGGTTCGGCCCAGGCCAGTCCCACCGCGGCCGGCAGCGCAAACCCCATGGCGCCGTGGCCGCGCGGCAGGATGACTTCGCGCCGGGTGCCTTCCGTGCGCCAGTACGCGGCGAGATACGGCGTGGGTGTACCGGCGTCTCCTACCACCACCGCCTGGTGCCCGTAGGCGGCCTGCAGCGCCTCCACCACATCGCGCGGCGACAGGCCCCTCTGCGGCGGCAGCGCGCGCTGCTGCTCGAAGCGCGCGCGCTCCGCCAGGATCTCCCGTTGGGTGGCAAGCCGCCGTGCGGAGTCCGCGGGGAGGCTGTTCAGCAGGTGCGGGAGGATCACGGCGGCGTCGCCCACCAGCGGGGTGGATCCCGGATAGCTTCGCCCGGCGCGCATGGGATCGATGTCCAGGTGGAACACCCGGGGCCCGCCCCGGCGCGGGCTTTGAAAGCCATCGGTGTCCGTCGCATTCGCGCGCGTCCCGACCATGAGCACGACGTCGGCCTCCGCCAGGAAGCGATTGGCGTAGTCCCGCGCGCCGTTGGCACCCACCACGCCGAGGCTTAAAGGGTGGGACTCATCGAACGCCCCCTTGCCATGAATCGTTGTGGCGACGCCCGCTCCCACGTGTTCCGCCAACTCGCGCACCACCGAATAGGTTTGGCTCCAGTGCACCCCTGAGCCCAAGAGCAACGCCGGCCGCCGCGCATGGCTTAGGGCCCGGGCAGCCGCCGTGGCAGCACTCGCCCAGTCGGGTTCCCGAAGCGTTTGGGCGTCTCTCCCCGATCCAGGAGCCGCCGTCGCAAAGTCGGCCGTCCCCGGTTCGTCAAAAACGTCTTCGGGGATGATGAGACTCACCGGCCCCGGTCGGCCGTCCCACGCCAGCGCCACGGCCGCCATCACGCGGTCTGCCATGTCATCGGCCCGCTCCACTACCCATTGGGCCTTGGTGACGGCCGAAAAAAGTCTCTGCTGGTCAATCTCGGTGATGGCGGACGTGCCACGGCTGGACCGATGAATGTCGGAGGTGATCACCAGCACAGGCACGGAGGCCGCAAAGGGTTCGCCCAGCCCCCCCACCAAAAAGGTGGCGCCCCCGCCGCTCGACGCTTCCACCACCCCAATGCGGTGGCTTGCGCGCGCGTAGCCGTCGGCCATGCTGGCGGCGGCCCGCTCATCCCGGGCCAGCACGTGCGTGATCTGGTCCTGGCGGCGGCCGAGGGCGTCATAGAAAGCCACCCCCGTGTCGCCCGGGAAGCCAAACAGCACCGTCACCCCGGCTCTCACCAGCGCCTCCACCAAAATGTCTGCGCCCGTCCCGTGATATCTAGTCGACATGTTGCCAGCCTCCCTGTCGCCGATACGTTTCTCCGCCCCGACGCGCCCTGATCCTCCGGCGATCAAGGGGGGGCCCCAGTGAGCGGCGGAAGGTTCGCGCCTCGCTCGCGTTTTCCTGCTGGCCCCGAAAAAGTTCCCTGGGTGGTCATCTCCGCGCGACCGCGGGTGCCCCGAGAGCGAGGTGCTGCCCACGAGATCAAGCGCGCGCCAGAAGGGGCTGCGTCTTAATCTTTTTCCCACAGGTCTCTGGTAATTCTGGATGGGGAATGGCGCTTCGGACCACACGCGGGTGTCGACCGCCGCCGGCGCGTCGGGCTGGTAAAACGTTTGGTGCTGACCGTTGCCTACTTGTGCATATTGAAGGAGGCGCTCCATGACCAGCGTTCGAAAACTTGGGAGCCGCGTGATTGGGGCGGCGACCGCCGCCGTGCTGATGAGTGCCTGTGGCTTTACGTCCAGCACGCCCCCCGCGACCAATAGTACCTCGCCGCCCGCTGGCAAGAGCCATGCCCATCATCGGCGGAAAGCACATCGTCTGGCCGCGTATCGGGTCGTGGGGGTGGCTGCGTCATCGCTCACGCTCAAGCAGGGGCACCACACCGCGGTCAGCGTGTCCACCAGCGTGCCCCTGTACTTTGAGGGGGCGCGGATCCCCGCCACGGGGTGGCTGCACGCGGGAGAACGGGTGCGGGTCGTGGGCACCACCGCCGCGCCGTCGCTGCTGGAGCTGCTCCCCACGGCGACCGGCACCATTCAGCAAGCGAGTGCCAGCACCCTGGTGGTCACGACGGCCAAGCACAAGTCGCTGACCGTGAGCCTCCCGAGCACCTATCCCGCTGGGGATACGGTGGACGTGGGACAACCCCTCGGGGTGGGAGCTCACGTGGCCATCCTGGCGACCCGGTCCCATCCCGCCGGCCTGCTGGGGCTGGCCGGAGTGCCGACGCCGGTTCATGGCACGCTGGTGAGCAAGAGCGGTTCCACCATCGTGGCCTCCGTGGGCGGTAAGGACACGGCGTCGCTGCCATTCTTGGGCGCGCCGCAGCGGCTGGCGCATCTGGCCGCCGGGCAGAAGGTCACCGTGTTGGAGTCCTCGGCGGGTACGCCGCTCGCGGCGCAGTAGGGGCTACACGGGGGCGTCCGGGGTCCGAGCAGCCCGTGGCAACCGGACCGGGCCAATGCCCGCGACGGTTTCGTGGGGGACCGCAGACCTCGGCCGTTGCCCTGCCCGCGTGTCCTGCCATCCCCCTCACACCGATGGCGATACAATCGCAGGGAGCGTCAGGCGAGTAGGAGGGTCCAGGGGGAGACCGCGTCTCCTCGACAGGTCCGGGAGGAGGTGCGCCTGTGGAGCGCGACGCCTGGCACGATCCCGAGGCGGTGGCCGAATACGTCGCGGCCGTGCGTGGGTCATCCCCGGTGAATCAGTACATCGAAAAGCCCGCTTTGCGAGCCTTGATGGGTCCCGTGGGGGGATTGGCGTTGGTGGACCTGGGGGCCGGCGCGGGGGATTTTGCCTGCGAGTGTGCCGGGGGCGGAGCCCGCTCGGTCGTGGCCGTCGAGGCGTCCAGCGCCATGTTGGCTCTGGCGCGGGAGCACCCGCGCGTCCGCTATGTCCACGCCCGCATGGAGGATGTCGATCTGCCCACCGAGAGCGTGGACGGGGTGTTCAGCAGCATGGCGCTGCATTATGTAGAACACCTGCCGCGGGTTGTTCAGCGTGTGCACCGATGGCTCGTCCAGGACGGCTGGTTTGCGCTTACGGTGCAACATCCCCTGGGGACAGCCAGTCGTCGGGACCACTGGCTGGATGACGGCACGCCCCAGGCGGCATGGCCTGTCGACCGCTACCTTGAGGAGGGACCCGTGCGGGACCAGCGGGGAGACTTGGTGGTGGTGCGGTGGCATCGAACGGTGAGCACGTGGGCCACCGCGCTTTTGGCGGGGGGGTTTGCCATTCAGGCGATAGTGGAGCCGACGGGAACAGCGCCCGGGTGGGAGGCGGCGCCCGGACGCCTGACCCAGAATCGCAAGTGCCCGGCCGTCCTGGGCATCCGCGCACGTCGGCGCTGAACGGCCGCGAGCCCGGGGCGCAGCCCTGGTACCATAGAGCCAGGAGGTGTGAGGATGGCAACGGATCGCGAGGCCCTGCGAGCGCGGCTCAGTCCACTGGCGTTCAAGGTCACTCAGGAAAAAGGCACAGAGCCGCCGTTTCAGAACCCCTACTGGGACCATCATGAAGAGGGCTTGTACGTCGACGTGATTTCGGGTGCCCCGTTGTTTTCCTCGCAGGACAAGTTTGACTCCGACTGTGGCTGGCCCAGCTTTACGCAGCCCATGAGCACGGACCGGATCGGCAACCACGTGGATCTGACCCACGGCATGGTGCGCACCGAGGTCACCTCCACGGACACCGGGGCCCATCTGGGCCATGTTTTCCACGATGGCCCCCGCGACAAGGGGGGACTGCGCTACTGCATCAATTCGGCGGCCCTGCGGTTCGTGCCGAAGGACCAGTTGGCGGCGGAGGGCTACGGGGAGTACTTGTCCCTGTTTCCCGACTAGCCCTCCGCCGCCACCCAGGGATTCCCGACGTGGGGCCTAAAACGGCCGCGGCGGCCCATCCGGGCCCCGCGCGCATCGCGGTGCCGACGCGACCGCCTCAGTACGCCCGCCGAACCAGTGTTGCCGGGGCGGGGGAACGGACGCCTCCCAAGACGGGGCACCGGTTTTGCGTCAGCCACCGCGCGCTGGAACGCGACGGTACAGGAGTGGTTGGCGGCGAGGCGAGGCCCCGCTGCTGGCGGACCGGCTCCACGGAGGTGCTGACCGTGGTAGGCGCTTAAGGCTCGCTGCATCTCCGGTGCCTGGGAGGCCCGTGGGTTTGCGAGGCCGCCGGTCCCACACGGCTGGTGGCGTCCTTGGGGGCTAAAGCCCGCCTCGAGTGTTCCCCGGCCCCAAGGACCGTCGGTGCCGGGCGATGCGAATGACCATCGCCGTCCGTCATTCACCGAACGGACCCGGCCCGGTGTGCGCTGAGGGCCCAGAAGCTGTCCGGCCGCGGCGATGGCGCGGACATTGCGGCCGCGATGCTGGCCCGCACCGCCATCGCACCGGGGTCGGGCGGTGCGCTTATAGGGCGCCGCACTCGTCGGCGACGCGCGCCGGGGGACGGCGACCGTGATGAAACCCGAACGGCACCTCACCCGTCTCATCCTAGAACCGCGCGGCATGATCGGTGGCGGGACCAACAACGGGAGAGGAACGGGATGCCGTGGAGGTGTGGGTGCGGCAGGTGTCTCGGCGCTTCCGCGCGCACCAAGCGCTCGCGGACGTGACGCTGGCGTTTGGCTCCGGCCTGCATGTCGTGCTGGGGGCCAACGGCGCGGGCAAAAGCACGCTGTTAAAAATCATGGCCACGGTGCTCACGCCCACCCAGGGACGCGTGGGCTTCGATGGCTGGGAATTCCCGCGCGACGTGGCACACCTGCGGGCGAATGTTGGTTATGTCCCACAGGGGGCCCACTTGGATCATCACCTGACGGCCCGCGACTGGGTCGCGGCCGCCGCTGTCCAGCGGGGACTGGGGTCGGCGCGAGCGGCCGCCAGTGTAGCGGAAGACTTGTTGGAAACGCTGGGGGTCACGGGCCACGAGTCGGTGTCGCTGGCTCGCGCCCCCGGACGGGTGCAGCAGTGGGCCCTGGTGGCGCAGTCTCTCCTGGGCGCGCCGCCGGTGTGGATCTTGGACGAGCCCACCGAGCGCCTGCCGCCAGGGGACCAGGAGCGGCTCGGGGCCCTGTTGCTGGAACGCAGCCAAGCGGCCACCGTCATCGTGGCGACGCACGTGGGTCCCGCGGTGATGGGGCGGGCCGGACGCGTGGTGGTCATCGCCGAGGGCGCGGTGGTGGCCGACGGGTCGCCCGAGGCCGTTGCCGCTGCCGGCGCGGGCCAAGTGCGCCTGACGCACTGGCCCGTCGATCTCTGGGACCGTGCGGGGGAGACCTGGCTGGCGGCCCTGCCGCTCGCCGGGGCCACGGCGACGGCCATTTACCCGGCCGAGGACCAGGTGGCCGTGCGTGTGGTGGGCCCGGTGCCCGTGCCGGCGGAGGTGGCTGAGGAATTGGCTGTGCCGACGGTCGAGGATGGTCACCAGGCGTTGGTGCTGGCGCGCCGGCGGGTGGCGTCTCGATGACCGGGCGGCTCATGGGCTTGGAAGTCCGGACGCTGGCGCGTTGGCTCGCGTACACCCGGCTCTTGTGGTGGGTCGTGGTCGTGGCCGTCGCGGCGCCGGTGGGTGTGGTGGCGGTCAGCACGCTGCGCGAGGGGCCGTTGCCCTGGCTGGTGTGGGCGCCCATCCTGTGCATGCTGCCCACGAGCCTGGTGTGGGCGTACACGGGCTATCGCCGAGCCGCGGCGGACGTCGGGACGCTTCGGGCCGTGTGGCTGGGCTCCGGTGCTCGCGCCTGGGTGGCGGAGTTGGGAGGCATCGGGGTGGTGACCGGGGCGGCCGCCCTGCTCCTGGCCGGTGGGGTGGTGGCCGTGACGGCCAGCTCTCTACAGGGATGGGCCGACGCCGGCGACCTCGCGGTCATGTTGTGGCTGGACTTTGCTCTGTTGTGGAGTTTTGGGGCGTGGGTGGGCAGCTGGTGGCCCGGACCCGCCGGCATGGCGGTCGTGGTCAGCGTGCCGCTGGCGGGCGTGGTGGCCAACACGATCCTGTTGGTTCGCAGCGCGTCCCCCGGTTGGGTCCTGGGCGTCGGGCTCACGGCCATGACGCCATGGACCGTGCTGGCGGGCGCCGGGTCCGACACCTGGGGCTTTGGCGGGTTTGCGGGGCTCTTTCACGCCGTTATGGGCATGATGGCCGCCGCCACGGTGCTGTTGGTGGGGGCATCTCTCCTTCGGCGGCTGAACCTGCCGGACCGCGGGTGGCGGATGCGGGGGCCCAGCGCCCTCGTGGCCGTCGCCCTGCTGGCGATCACGCTAGCGGCCGCGTGGCGCCCGAATTCCCCGTCCCCGACACCGCCGGTCCAAGCGGCGGCCGGCGGGCCCGCCATCGCCAGCGAACGGATCGCGCTGACGATCGGCGCGAGTGGGCCGATGGCCGCCGCGGCGACGATTCGTCCGGTGTCGGCGCTGGTGGATCTGTGGCTGAACCCTGCCCTCACCGTGTCGGGGGTGAGCGTCAACGGGAGCTCCGTGGCGTTCCACCGGTCGGGAGGCTACATCCGGGTGGCGGGCCACCCCGCCGGGTCGGGCGCGGTCGTGGTGCGTTATGGAGGGTTTTTGGACGAGTGGGGCTGGTCCGGCAGCGGCCAAAACGCCGTCACCACCGCCTTTGCGTCGGCTGCAGGTGCATACCTGCCGGCCGGGGGCTGGTATCCGGTGGTGCCGCCGGACCCGAGTCGGGTCAACACGCCGCCGGTCGCCCGGTACACCGTATCGGTCCGGGCGCCCTGGCTCGTCGTGGAAAGCAACCTTGGCCGGCTGGGGCCCAAGGCGGTGGGCCACGGCACCACGGGCGTCACGCTGGTGGCCGGGACCTTCGCCCCGGTGGTGTCCCATGGCATCACGCTGTGGGCGGGTCCGTCCGAGCGGGTGACGGTCGACGGCGGGTATCGCCATGTGGGCATGATCCTGCCCTACGCAGTGGACTATCAGCCGACGGCCGGTGCCATCCGCGCCCAAGTCGCTGGGGTTTCGGTCCGCCGGTTAAACGCTGTGGATTTGGTGTTTGGCTCAGTGCCCAGCGGCCTGGTGGCGTTGGGCAACCCCAACCCCATTGGGGCCCCGGTCGGCCCCTTGATAGTCTCGGGCACGCCCCCTTGGCTGCCGGCCATGTCCGTCGCTTTCACAACCAACCCCGCCGTATCCATCCCGTTCCACGAGGCCGTGGACCAGACGGCGCTGTTGTGGTCGGCCATCTCGCCCCACTGGACGCGCTTCGCCTCGTTCGACCGGCCGTGGGCGGTCAATCAGCGGCCCGCGGATCGCGTGCTGCTTTGGCTCTTAAACCGGTGGCCGGGCGTGTTTGGCGGAGGCGGTCTGGTGGGCGGGCCGTTTCCGATGCACGTCCACGCGTTTGGCGGCCTGTCGATGGGCCAGGTGCGTGCTCTGTGGCGACAGTTCGCCGCGGCCGCAGCCAACGGCCGGTGGCCCACCGCCCGCCAAGTGGCCCAGTGGCGCGCCGTGGCGCGCCGGGAGGCGGCGCATGCGTGACGAGCGGGAGTGGGCACCGGTTTCCGGCTGGTCTGGTACCGTGAGGGACAAGGCGGCACCGGCTCGGAGGTTGGAATCGACGGTCATGACGACGGCGGCAGACGAGCGGGGTGGGGACGACACGCTGTACCGCGCGGCCCGGCAGGGGAATTCCGACGCGTTTGGCGTGTTGTATGCGCGTCACCGCGACGGGCTGTATCGGTTTCTCGTGGCGTGGAGCGGTGACCGACTGCTGGCCGAAGACGTTGCGCAGGATGCGTTTGTCGCGGTGATGACTCGTGGTCCTATGGGGTCGGGTGCCTTTCGCTTTCGCGCGTATCTCTATCGGGTCGCCATGAACCGGGCGCGCGACGTGTTTCGACGGCGGGGCTATGAGACGGTGGCGGATTCGGAGCCGACGCTCGGGGACGTGGCCAGCTCCCCCGCCGCACCGTTCACGGAGGCGGTGGAGACCGCCGACGCGCTTCGCCAGGCACTGGAAGGCTTGTCGCGTGAGCAGCGTATGGCGGTGTCGCTGCACTACTTCGCGGATCTGCCCGTCCAACAGGTGGCCGAAGTGATCGGGGTGCCGGTGGGCACCGTCAAGACGCGGCTGGCGCGGGCGTATCCGCGGCTGTTGGCCGCGTTGCGAAAGGGGGAGGGATCATGAACCAACCGCCGGGCGCCGAGGGACGCGATGCCGGGGACGGACGGCGCCGCGCTCGGGCGGAGGAGTGGTCCGCGCTCGGGTTGTCGGCGGATGACCAGGCACTTTTGGCGCAGCATCGCGAGGATTGGCCGGCGGTCGGCCCGCACCCGGATGCCCCCACGCTGTGGGCGCGCATCGAGGCGGAGCGGGATTCGGGGTGGCGGCTTCCCCTTGAATCCGGGCCGCGCCGGGGGGCGGTGGTCCGGCTGGCATGGTGGCAGCTGGTGGCCCAGCCCGGCCGACTGGTGGCGCCCGCGCTGGCGGCCCTCCTGCTCATCGCCGGCGAGCTCTTTACCTCGCTGTTGCCCCAGCGCCCCATCGGCCTGGACTTGTGGGCCATCATGGCGCCGTGGCTGGGTTTCTGGGCCATGGGCCGCCGTGGCGCGGCGGTCACGGGGGTGTTGGATGCCTGGACACGCATCGCGCCGCTGTCCGCCGGGCGCGCCCGCGCCGCCCGCTGGGTCGGGGCGGCGCTGACCGGTGTGGTGGCGCTGGCCATCGCGCTGGGGTACGGGGGGCTTGCCGACAGTGCCCAGCTGGGTCCCTGGGCCGCCGCGGCCGGAGTGGGATTCAGCGCGTCGTTGGCCCTAGGGTTGGCCAGCTCAGCCCTGCTGCCGCCGCGCCGGCTGAACGGCGCGCTCACCGCGCTCGGGGTGGCGAACGGCTTGGCGGTGGTGGCCGCCCTGACGGCGGGCCGTCCCGAGTGGGTGCCGGTGCTGGCGCTCTTAAGGGCGCCGGCGGCCGTCTGGGTACCGGTGGGGGCGGTCGTGTGGGCGTTTGGCCTCTGGAACGCCCGTCGCGTGGGCGGGGAGCGGACGCCATGACACGTGACCTGGTCGCCATTGGGGTGGACGGCGTCGGCTCCGCAGAGACCCAGGCGTTTCGGGCCGGTCCCGGTGTGACCTGGCTGCTGGACGAGGGCAGCGGAGCGGCACCGGCGCTGCTGGAATGCCTGGCGGGCGTCGTGCGGCCGACCGGGGCCACGTGTGTGTGGAACGACCGGCCGGTGGCCGGCGCCGACTTGGTGGGGTGGCAGCGCCGCACCACCCTGGTGCCCGACCGGCCCTGGGAGGCGGGGCACCTTTCGGTGCGCCAGGCCCTGCGCCTGGCCGCCCTGTTGTGGAACGTCACGGGGGCCCGGGCGCGAGACGCCATCGACCGAGAGAGCGCCCGCTGGGGATTGGATCCCCTGCGCCGCCGGCGGCTCGCCAACCTGTCGGGGGGCGAGATGCGGCGGCTCTTACTGGCGGCGAGCCTCTTGCCGGATCCCCTCGTGTGGCTGGTGGCCGGCGGTGCGAAGGACCTGGATGCTCCGGGGCGGGCCGTCTGGGCCGCCGTGCTGACCCGTGTCCACTTTGGGCTGGGGCATGCCCCGCGCATCGCGGTGGTCTCGGGGGAGCTGGATCCCGCCCTGGCCACGGTGCGGCTGCGCGTCTGACAGGCCGCCGGAGGTCACCCCAGACGCTGTCCCCACGCGGCGCAACGGTTTCGACGACCCGTCTGATACCATGAGAGCGCAGTCTTCACCGCGTCGCCGCCGGAGGGTATGGCCGGGATCCCCAGCACCTGGACCCGCAAGATGACCCGAATGACCCTAAAGAGGGGTGTACATATTGGCAGGACAGCATTCCCCGCGCCCCGTGCGGGCGGAAGACTACTGGCAGCTGAAGACGGTTCATGAGCCCAGGATCAGCCAGGACGGTCGACTGGCCGTCTATTTCGTGGAGCAGGCGGAGCCAAGTCACGACCGTTACCGTCGCGCGATTCATGTGCGCGACCTGGCCAGCGACCGAACCGGGATCCTCGCGAATGCCGGGGAAAATGCTCGGACCCTCGCCCTGTCGCCGGACGGCACCCAGGTGGCCTGGGTGGCCGGAGGCCAAAACCTCGCCCGGGTCCGCTTGGCGCGGGTGGAGGACATCCTGGCCCGAGGAGCGAGCGAAGACGACAACTCCTCCGAGGTGGACGACCGTCAGAGTCTGTTCGAGCAGAAGGTGCTGGGCAGCGTCCTGCACTGGGCGCCCGACGGGCAGTCCGTGTTGGTAGCCCGGGTGCAGGTTCACGAGCCGCCAGCGGGCATTCGCGTCTACACGTCGCCGCGCTTCAAGGCGGATGGGTCGGGGCTGGTCGACCCCGTGACCACCGAGGTATGGCAGGTGTCCGTGGATGGCGCCTTCCAGCGCCGGATCCTGTCCCACGCCGGGGCCATCGCCTCGTCGGCCTTGTCGCCGGACGGCCGCCAGTTTGCTTTCACGGCCGCCCATGCCGACGACACCTCGGTGTTCATCCAGGACCTGTTGCTCACGGACGTCACGAGCGGAGACACCCGCGTGGCTTTTCCGGGACGCGGCATGACCATGTTCCCGTCGTTCGCCCCCGACAGCCAGCGACTGGTGTTCCTGGCGTCCCGAGACGATTTGGTGGCGGACGGGACGGTGGCGGTGTGGCAGCTGGACCTGGCCCGCGGCTCCGGCCAGGACCTGGCCCCCCACTTTGACCGTCCGGCCATGGGTCAGGGCAGCGACCTGCGCTCGGCCATGAGCGCGTCGGGCCCCTCGTACGCGTCGGGCGGCACTCGTGTCCGGTTTTTGGCCACCGACCGGGGGGTCTCCCGCCTGTACGAGGTGGACCCCGTGTCGGGGGCCATGGCCACCGTGACGCCCGAGGACCAGAAGGCGGTCGGACAGTATGCGCAAGCCGACAACGGCTCGGTCCTGTTCACCGCCAGCGACTCCACTACGCCCGACGAGCTGTACTGGCTGGATTCCGCGGGTCGGGAACACGCCCTGACCACGCTGAATCAGGCGGTGCGCGCGTCGTGGGACCTCCGGTCGGTGGAACCCTTTGAATTCACCGGCCCCGACGGATGGACCGTCGAGGGTTTTCTGCAGCGGCCGCCGGGCGCCGGCGAGGGCCCGTACCCGCTGGTGCTGGACATTCACGGCGGCCCGCGCGGCAGCTTCGGGTGCGGCTTCAAGTTTGATGTGCAGGCGATGGCGGCGCGGGGCTTGGCGGTGCTGTATGTCAATCCGCGCGGGAGCGACGCGTACGGCAAAGATTTTGCCAACGCCGTCATCAACGACTGGGGGCACAAAGACTACCAGGACCTGATGGCGGCGGTCGACGCCGCCGTGGATCGGGGCGTCGCCGATCCGGCCCGGCTTGGGGTGACCGGGTACAGCTACGGCGGGTTCATGAGCACGTGGGTGATTGGACACACCGATCGGTTCAAGGCGGCGGCGCCGGGGGGGTGCGTCACCAACCTGGTCAGCTTTCATGGCACGTCCGACATCGGGTGGTACTGGGGCCCCCTGCAGCATGCCGCCACGGTGTGGCAGGACATGCCGCATCTGTGGTCCATGTCGCCCCTCGCGTACGTGCAGAACGTGAACACCAAGACCCTGCTGTATCACGCGGAGGGCGATGACCGCTGCCCGATTGGGCAAACCGAGGAGTTCTACGCGGCGCTTCGGGCGCGCGGCCGGGATGTGACGTTCGTGCGCTATCCGCGGGAAAGCCACGTGGGGCTGTGGCTTGGACCCACGCCCAGTCTCCGGGTGGATGTCGTGCGCCGCGTCAGCGACTGGTTTGCCCGAAAACTGTAACCTCAGCGCAGCAACGCGGTGGACCGGCCCGCGGGTGGAGAATCATCCCCCTTCCCATCCTGCCCGGGATGGGAAGGGGCTCTGGTCCTCCGTGCAGCGCGGATGGTGTGGCCTCCGGCTACCGCGGCCAGGACCAGCCGCTGGCTCAGCCTTCGTCATCCACGCGAACAAAGGGGAAGATGCCGTTCGGCTGCACGAACTGCCCGCCAGGACATTTTGTGTCGACCACCGGGTCGAACTGCACACGGTAGCCGTCCAGGCCTTTGATCCCAAACCGGCGGTCGCCCGTGGCCACCAGCGCCAGCGGGGGTTGGCCGGCCACGGTGGCCACGAGCTCTTCGCCCGGAAGCGCGATGGTCACGGGCTGCAGGCCCGCGATGAGATAGCGCCCCTCCATCGGAGTGAGATCCTCCCGGGACACGGCGATGGTCGAGGCCCGGCGTGTAAACACGATGGGTGCGGTCAGCGCCTCGAACTGCACCTCCATCGACTCCACGGCCCCGTCCAGCCCGGCGCGAAACGGCACGCGCCAGCTGGTCGGCACGGCTCCCACGTTCGCGTGGACGACAAACACGTCGTAGTGGAAGTGCTCCAACGGCAGGGGGTCGGCCCACACGTGATAGCGGAGCTCGAGGGCGTCGGCGGTGCGGCCCACCGTAACGGTCCCGTACGCCGGATGCTCATACACACCCGCAAACGCTTCCAGCGGCCGACTGGGCGCGGTGCCGGCCACGCGCTCCGCACTAAAGTCGCCGCCTTGCCTCAGGGCGGCGAAAATCTTGTCATACCGCTCACGGTACTTGGCGGTCCAGTCCCGGGGGGACAGGTCCAATACCCGATCCACCGTCGCAAACGCCGCCGCCGCTGGCATGGCGCTCATCTCCTGGTTGCACACGACGGCGACCCCCAGACTTTCGTCTGGCACCAGCAGGACGAGCGCGGTGAAGCCGTCGATGTTGCCGCCGTGGTGCACCACGCGATGGCCGCGGTACACGCCCGTAAACCACCCCAGGCCGTAGGCGGGCGCCAAGATCTGCTGATCCACGTCGGGGTCGGCCGTCAGCACCATCTGGGGGGTGTGCATCATGCGGATGCTGGACTCGCTCGCGATGCGCGCGCCGTCAACCGCACCGCCGCTCAGGTGAAGACGCATCCATCGCGCCAGGTCGCGGGCGGACGCGTTGATGGCCCCCGCCGGCGCCATGGCATCAATGTCGGCAAAGGGCACGGGGAGTCGCTGGCCGTCGTGAGTGCTGTAGGGCCGCGCGTGATTGGCGTCGGCCTCGGCCAGCGCGGCGGACAGATTGGTGCGGCTCATGCCCAGCGGGGAGAGGATGCGGTCCTGCATATAAGCTTCCCACGGGGTCCCGGTGAGTCTCTCCACGAGATAGCCCAGCGTCACGTACATCATGTTCTGGTACTGGAAGGTTGTCCGAAAGGGACGGCTCGGCTCCAAATACTTCAGACCGGCCACCAGCTCGGCGCGAGACAGACGGGCCTTGTACCAGGAAAACTCGTGTCGCGGCAAGCCGACCCGGTGGGTGGCCAGGTCCCGCGGGGTGGCTTCCGCGCTGGCGACCGGATCGTGAAGCGCGAACTCGGGCAGATAATGCCGGACGGGCGTATCCCAATCCAGCATCCCCGCCTCGTGCAGCTGCGCGATGGACAGCGCGGTGAACGCCTTGGTGGACGACCCGATGGCATACAGCGTGTCCTGGTCGGCCGCCATGCCGCTGTCCAGGTCGCGCATCCCCACGCCGTCGGATACCAGCACGGCATCGTGGTGAACAACGGCCGCCGCCGCCCCGACGACGTCGAACGCATCCAGGGTCTCACGGATGACGGCCGTGAGCTCCCTCGCCTTCTCCTCGGATGTATGGGCCATGAGCCCCTCCTCCGTGCCTCCCGGTCTTGAAGCCGCGGCGCATCTCCCGGCCTCCTAAGCCTAGCTCGTGTGCTGGCCGCCGAGGGTATCGCATGACCGTTCGCCCCGCCCGCGACCGACTCCTGCCAGCAAAGGCGCAGGCGATCAACCTTTTCGCGAAAGGACAGGGGGCCCAGGCCACGCCGATCCGCGACGAACGACCGGGGACCGCCCCCGCAGCGCTGGGCGGCCACGGGGCGCGGGGTGTTCCCGGGGACCTATGGCACGCGACGCCTCCGACGCGTGGGCGGTCCCCTGCAGGGTGTCGCGCCTCTGTCAGGTCAACGACGCGGGGTCACGAGTCCCGGGCCGCCGTCTCGCGAATCAGGTCCAGCGTAGCGGCCGTCGCTCGGGACGTGGTGGCGGCGGTGGCGCGGGCCGCCTCCTCGCCTTGAACGACCCGCTGGATATGCGCGATCTGGGCCGTGAACGACGGCGTCCCGTCACCGGCCCGCACCCTGGTCATACGAGAACGCTGCTGCAGCGTCAGGTCGTCGCCATCGCCCGGATGAAAAGGATTGGACGTGGTGATGACCCCCTCGCTGCCCACGATGCGGGTGAACGTGTCGGGCCCCGAGGCCAGGCTGGCGCGAAACAGCAGGTGGCCCGTCTCAAACGCCACGACCCCCGACGTGGCGGCGTCCACGCCGGTCGGGTCCCGGTCCGCCAGCACGGCCGCGCGGAGGCCGGCTCCGCCAAACAGCTGGGTCGCCAGGTGCACCGGGTAGCAGCCCACATCGTACAGCGCCCCGCCGCCGAGCTCGGGGCGGAGTCGAATGTTGTTGCGGGTGCGCAGGGCAAAACAAAAGTGGGAGTCCACCGCCTGCAGGGTGCCGATGGCGCCGTCGCCGATCCAGGATTGAATCTGCGCAAAGTGCGGTCGGAACATAAATACAAACGCTTCCCAGAGGGGGACCCCGGTCTTCCGTGAGGCGTCGATCATAGTGTCCACGTCGGCGGCGGTGAGGCCTAAGGGCTTCTCACACAGCACCGGCTTGCCCGCCTCCAACGCCCGCAGCACCCAGGGCAGATGCAGGGCGTTGGGCAGCGGCACATACACCGCGTCAACCAGGGGATCGTCCAGGAGCGCCTCGTATCCGGTATGCACACGCTCGATGCCGTGCTGCTGGGCGTACCGTCGCGTGCGCTCGGCATCCCGCCCCGCCACCGCCGCGGCCCGCCCACCCGCGGCCCGGAGCCCGGGAAGAAACGCGGCCTGCGCGATGTTCGCGGTCCCTAAGATGCCCCACCGAACTTTGACAGTCATGAAGGCCTCCTTCAACAAACACCGAGCCCTGGAGTGCAGCCCGCCGTGGTGACGTCGGCATTTTAGCACGGTGAGCTCGGGAGCCCCTGCGACCGATGGCGGCGACGCGGTGCTTTTCGATTGACAGCAGGGTTGACCCATAGTCGCTAGCCGGACCATGGGTCGGGGTGTCGCCCCGCAGTGTGAACGCCGTCGTGACCCCGGATCGAGGCACCGACGCGGCGCGGGGGGCCCAGGGGCCACGCGACGGCCAGGCGGCGGCAGACCGGGGGATCCGGCCGGAGGAGAAACCCGATGACGGGGCCCACGGGCCTACGCGATCTGCGCGATGAACTCGCGCGGATGGATCACCCCGTAGCGCT
>JAJYPH010000131.1 GCA_021795575.1 Bacillota bacterium | reverse complement strand
GGCACACTCACGTGCTCACGGCGTTGGGCCGTGACGAGTGGGCGCAGTGGCTCGTCGACACGCACCCGGTCTATGGGGCGCTTCCCAGGCCCTGAGCCGTCAGCTTCCGCGACTCTCGCCGTTGACCTTAGGGGGAAGGGGCTCGGATGGCCCATCGTGGGGCCTATGGGTCAAGGCGGTGCTCCCGCCGGCCTACGCACACTTGGGACTCGATGGCAACGCGGATGCATTTTCCCTGTCGACGGAACTGTCCACCGACCAGAGGATGGTGGTCTCAACGTCGGTGGCGCAGGCGATGCACGCGGGGGCCCCGGTGGCGTTTCTGAGCCTTGTCGCACACACCGTAGACGGCGACATCGTTTCCCATGAGGACGTCCTTCCTCAACTCGATGCGCTCCATGCGCGCCTGGACGGCCTGTTTCGTCAAATGACCGCGGCAGTTGAGGAACTCATGGAGCCAGTCGGACGTGACGAGGTGGAAGATGCTTGACTATATGGGCCGGCGTGCCCGGGCCACAGATCTCGATCTGCTTGAGGCTATCGAAAAAATAAGGGCATTCCAGTCCCTCGCCGAAAACTGGGACGGCAGTGGGGCGTTGCCGTTTGATACCTCCACTCTTGACTATGCGGAAGCCATCTTGACCGTCCTGGCGGATTGGGTTTCGGTTCCGGCGATATACCCCGAGTCAAACGGCACCGTAACGTTCGACTGGGTCGCCGGCGAGTACCAGTCCCTGATTGAGGTAGGGCGCACTCGTTTTTCGGCCTTCATTCGCCGGGGACCCGAAGCCTTGTATCTGGACCAGGGCCCCGTGAACACTTGCTTGCCGGGTGCCTTTATCCGGATGGCACGGGTTATGCAGAACTACCCCGTCGGAGAGCGGTTGCCGTGGCCCGATGTGGCGACGGGATCTGTCCTGATGGGGATGAATGATCTGCTTAACCCGTCAACCCGCGATTCGGCGTGGACGGGACAAGAGCCTGTGGGCATGGATTGGCTCGCCACGTGGGTTCACCTGTCACCGCCCTTGCTTGCCCGGTGACGCCCAGCGAATCCAACTTGCCACCGGGCGAATGCATCGTGCGCGTGGTGAAGCCTACTTACCACTGTCGGCCCGCCGATACGCTTACGAAGCGCGCCTTTTTACCGAATCGCGGCGCGTCCAGCGTCTCGGTCCTGCGATACACAATTCTTGGCTCTGACGAGTGCCAGCGGATAGCGGTCCACATCATTGCGCCGCGAGATTACGGGGGATTGGCAGACGCTGTGGTGGAGGTCGTCACTCACCTGGGCGTACACGTTGTCGACCGTCCCATTGAAGAATTTGACGGCCACGCGGAAATCGAGTATGGGATCCGGCGCCCCGACAAACCGGAACCGCTGGATCCCACATCCAACCTCCAGCTAAATGCCTGGATGTCCGAGTTGGCGCGCCTAATCGTGTACCGTGTGGATCCTGACGTCGCGAGCCCGATCTGGAAGGGCCCCTGCCCCTGCGGGGCGTGTCCCCAGAGGACGCGGCCCGACGCGCAGTAGACCACCCCAGCATGTGGACGGCCCTTCTCCATCGCCGGGCTCCAGGCGGCCGCGCGGTCCGATGCGGTATGATCCCCGCCGAGATGGCCCCACGCTCTACCCCATCGAGGTGATGTTGTTGTCAACAGCCCCGTCTCCCTCTCCGTCCCCTCCCCTGATGTACACCGTGGACTGCACGGACCCGTCCCGTCATGTGTATCGGGTCTCGCTCGCGCTGGCCGGCCTCGCCCCCGGCCGCCACCGCCTCACGCTCCCGGTGTGGGCAGGGGGCTACGAGATTGAGGACTTCTCCCGCCGCGTGTTTGACCTGGTGGTTCGCGGGCCCGCGGCGGACACGGTGCCGGTGGGCAAGGTGTCCAAGAATACCTGGGTCTTTGACGCCGCATCCGACGCGGTGACCGTGACGTACGCGGTGTATGCGTTTGACCTGGGCACCACCCGGAGCCACCTGGATGACACCCACGCCTATTGGAACGGCGGCACGCTGTTTTTTTATCTGGACGACGACAAAGGCCGGCCGGTGGCCGTGCACGTGCGGGCGCCGGAGGGTTGGTACGCCTCCACCGCGCTGGCAGGTGACCCCGACGACCCGCTGCTGTTCCACGCCGCCGACTACGACGAGTTGGTGGACTCGCCCGTGGAGGTGGGCACGCACCGCCGGTACACGTTCCTCGTCGAGGGCAAGCGCCATACCATCGCACTGTGGGGTGAGGGCAACCAGGACGACGCCCGGCTGGTGCGCGACACGCGCCGCATCGTCGAGGCGGAGGCGAGCCTGTTTGGCGGCCTGCCTTATCCCCACTACACCTTTATCTTTCACCTCGCCGAGCGGAGCACCGGGGGCCTGGAACATAAGAATTCCACCACGTGCGGCTTTGAGCGGTTCACGTTTCAGCCGCAGGCGCGCTATCGGCGGGCTTTATCGCTCATCGCGCATGAGTTTTTCCACCTGTGGAACGTCAAACGCATCCACCCCGACATGCTGGGTCCCTTTGACTACACCCGAGAAGTGCACACGCATCTCCTGTGGGCCATGGAGGGCTTCACCAGCTACTACGCCGCCCTGCTGCTGCGGCGGTCGGGCCTTTACTCAGTGGCAGACTATCTGGAATTGCTGTCGGAGGACGTCAAGCGCTACGAAAGCCAGCCGGGCCGCTTCGTGATGGATCTGGCGCGGTCGTCGTTTGACACCTGGCTCGGGGAGTACCACCCGAACGCGGATACGCCCAACCGGGCCATGTCCTACTACCTGAAAGGGAGCCTGGTGGGTCTGGCCCTCGACTTGGACATTCGCGGTCGCACCGGCGGCCAAAAGTCCCTTGACGACGTGCTGCGCCTGTTGTTTCAGCGCTACGGCCAATATGACCGAGGCTTTCCCGAGAGCGTGTACCAGGAGACGGCGGAAGAAATGGCGGGCGGATCCCTGGCCCAGTTTTTTGGGCGCTATATCAACGGGGTGGATCCTCTGCCGCTGGACGCGGTACTGGCCACGGCGGGTCTCTCTCTCACCCGCCGCACGGCGGTGCCGGGCGACGGAAGGGACGGCGACGCCGGCTCCCACGCCTGGCTGGGGGTCAGCACGCAGATGGAACAGGGGCGCCCGGTGGTGCGTACGGCCTACGACCCCGGGCCGGCCGCGGGCGTGCTGGACGCCGGCGACGCACTGGTGGCCTTGAACGGGATTCGGATCCCGGACGGGGACGCCCTGGCCGAGCGCGTGGCCGCCAATCATCGGCCGGGCGACCGCGTGGAGCTGACCGTCTTTCGGCGCGACCGCCTAACCACCCGCCCGCTCGTACTGGGGACGGCTCAGCCGAACCAGTATCGGATAGAGCGGGTGGCGCATCCGACGGCGGCGCAGCGGGCCACCTATGCGGCCTGGCTGGGATCGGAGTGGCCACGCGATGACACCTAACGGCCAGGACGGGTCCCCCCGGTGCGACTGGGCATGGACCGACCCCTTGTCCCTTCGCTATCACGACCACGAGTGGGGCGTGCCGGTCACCGACGACCAGCGTCTGTTTGAGTTCCTGGTGCTGGAGGGCGCCCAGGCGGGCTTGAGCTGGCGCACCGTTCTGGCCAAGCGGGAGGCCTACCGGGAAGCGTTTGGGGGCTTCGACGTCGAGCGCATCGCCCGATGGGACGCATCGGACGTGGACCGCCTCCTGGGTAACCCGGCCCTCATTCGCAACCGGGCCAAGCTGACGGCCGCGATCCACAACGCCCAGCGAGTGGTGGAGCTGGCGGCGACATCCGGCTCGCTCAGCGAGCACCTTTGGGATTTCGTCGGGGGCGCGCCTGTCATCAACCGATGGGAACGCCCGAGTGACGTTCCGAGCCAAACCGATGGCTCCATCGCCATGAGCCAGGACTTAAAGCGCCGCGGGTTTCGGTTCGTCGGCCCCACCATCTGCTACGCCTTCATGCAGGCCACGGGCATGGTGCAGGACCATCTAACGGGGTGCTTTCGCCACGCGGCGCTGTCGGCCCCTCACGGGTCGTGAGTGCTGCGCCTGCGCGCCCCAGACGAATACACAGCCCGACTCGCCGACTCCAGGGCGCGATCCGTGCGTTGGAGAGCCAAGGGGCCGAAGCAGTAATTTTAGGCTGCACCGAGTCCCCCGGGCTCATCAACGCGGCGAACAGCCCACTGCCGCTCCTGGATTCGACGGAGATTCTGGCGGAACCGCTCTTCAGGAAGCGCTGACACCGTCCACCTGAAACCGTCGCCCGACCGTCTCGCTGGCTCCGCCACGCCTCGCCGCCCTCTGCTCCCGGCCAGCCACAAGACTCCTGCCCGCGGCGTCCACGATATGGGCCGTGCGCCCGCAGAGCCTCCCGTTTCGCCGGGGGCGCCTCGTCGTCATGGGTGATGAGACATCCCTACGCGCCGGGAGCCGGTATGAAGCGCCGGAACTGGCGGAGCGCAACCGGGACCTGGAGTCTTGGTCGGTCGTGCTCGCGCGGCTGGCCCAGGATCGCCCCAGGCGGCCGGTTGCTTATCAGCCCGCATGTGCCTTGTATCGAAACTGTCCCATAGGGGCCGAGAAAACCCGATACGTCGCCGCGGGACCCAGGGCGCCCGGCGTCGCTTTCGCCACGGTGCGCTATCATGGCAGGGGCAGCGAATGCCCCGGGGACTGGTGGGCCGCCGCCCAGAGACCCAGCGTGTGCATCATAAACATAGCTCCCACGTGCCCCGCACCCCCGGGGCGGTCGAATGTCCCGCGAGAGGATGTTGCCTACAGTGAACCCAACGAACCCAACGAACGCAGTGGACCCAAGCCCCGCGGCCAAGCGATACGTGGACATCACGTTTGATCACATTGCCCAGTTTCCCAAGCCCGGATTCGTGGTGCCGACGCAGATAGCGTTTGCCCCCGATGGCCAGAGCGTGTCGTACCTGCTGCCCCAAGAAGGGTCCCCCGCGCTGCAGCTGTGGGTGTACGACCTCACGCAGGGCGAGAGCCGCATCGAGGCGGCCCCGCCCGCGGCGGGTCAGTACTCGTTGGAAGAGGAGCTGCAACGCGAGCGCGCCCGCATGATGTGGGAGGGGTTCACCGGCTACCAGCACGTGGGCGACACGTGGCTGCTGCGGTATCAGGGGGCGCTCTGGGTGAAGCGCGGCACCGGGCCCGTGACCCGGGTGGACGGCTCCGACGGTGCCACCGACCCGGAGCTTCTGGCGGACGGCCACCGGGTCGTGTTTGTGCGCCACAGCGATGTGGAGCTTTTGGACCTGACGACGGGAGCCTACCGCCCCCTCACGACGGGAGCTGCCGGCCGCACGACCCACGGGCTGGCCGAATTTGCCGCCGAGGAGGAGCTGGGCCGGCGCCGCGGGTACTGGCCGAGCCCCGACGGCGCGTGGCTCGCGTTCGAGGAAGTCGACAGCACAGACGTGCCGTTCTACCCGATCACCCACCAGAGCGGCGACGACGTCTGGCTGGAGGAGGTGGCCTACCCCTTTGCCGGCCAGCCCAACGTGCGATGGCGCCTGGGCCTCGTGCCCATGGACGGCAACCACGCGGCCGCCCCCCGCTGGGTCGGGGTGAACTGGCCCGACGGGTACATTGGCCGCGTCCAGTGGAGCCCCGCGGGTGAGCTGGCGGTGCTGTTTCTGGCCCGCGACAACCGGTCGTTCGAGTGGTGGCGCATCGACCCCACGACCGGCCGCGGCCACCTCTGGTGGCGCGAGTCGGGCGACCCGTGGGTCAACCTGCCGCACGGGCTCGTGTTTTTGGAAGACGGCGACGTCGTATACGACAGCGAAGAGACCGGCTTCCGCCACCTGTATCGGCGGTCGGGGGACGGCCGCGTCACGGCGCTCACGTCGGGATCCTTTGTCGTCACCGAGCTCAACCGCGTGGACGAGGCGCACCAGGTGCTGTACTGCACCGCCACCCACGCCAGCCCCACCGAACGCCAGGTGTACCGCGTGAGCCTCAACGGGGGGGCGATGACGCCCATCACCACGGAGGCCGGCATTCACACCGCCGTGGTCAGTCCGGATAGCGCCTGGCTGGTGGACCAAGTGTCGACGCGCCAGCACGCACCCGAAACGCATTTGGTGCGCCTGGCGGACACAGGCGACCGCCGGCTCATTCACCGGGCGCCCGACGCCACCGCCGAGGCGTTGGGACTCACGCCCCCGGAAATCGTCACGCTCCCCGCCGCCGACGGAGAAACCACGCTTTACGGCGCGCTGTACCATCCCCAGGGTCGCTCGGCCGGACAGAGGGCGCCGGTCGTCGTGTCGGTGTATGGCGGCACGCATGCCCAAACGGTCACCGACAGCTGGATGCTCACGATGGACTTGCAGGCGCAGTATCTCGCCCAGCACGGCTATCTGGTGTTCAAGCTGGACAACCGCGGCATGTACAACCGGGGCAGCCGGTTTGAGGGCGCGCTGCACCGCCGCTTTGCCACGGTCGAGGTGGCCGACCAGGTGGCCGGGGTCCGCTGGCTGGTGGAGCACCACGGGGCGGATCCGGACCGTGTCGGCGTCACCGGGTGGAGTTACGGCGGCTACATGACGCTCATGCTGCTGATGCAGGCGCCGACCGTGTATCGGGCCGGTGTGGCGGGCGCGCCGGTCACCGACTTCCGCGGGTATGACACGGCGTACACCGAGCGGTACATGGACACCCCCCAGGACAATCCGGACGGCTACCGGCACGCCACCGTCATGGAGCACGTGGCGCACTTGCAGGGCGACCTCCTGATCGTGCACGGCATGATTGACGAAAACGTGCACTTTCGGCACACGGCCCGCCTCATCGAGGCGCTGATTGCCGCCGACAAGGACTTCGGCCTGGTCGCCCTGCCCTCGTCACGGCACTCCGCGCGCGGCGAGGCCGTGAACCGCTATCGCGCGCGACGCACCCTGGAGTACCTGATGCAGCACGTCTGACGGGACCCCGGTCCGGCGCTCCGCGCTGCGTCGTGCGCGGGGCGACGGGTCGACCCGGCAGTCGACCGCGGCTCTACCGAGGCGTCGGCCCTCTCTCGTTTCGCGTAGACACGTCTCAGGACAGCGCCGTCAGCCATCGCACACAGCGGGCGGAGCCCACTCCGGTGATGCGGCCAGCACGCGCGGCCGTCACCAGGACGTGGCCAGCGTCCACCACCTACATCGGCGGAGCCCCGCCGCACCGGGAGGAGAACCGCGTAGGCCACTCGTTCCGTCACGATGCCGCGCTACGGGCCGGCGGGCGCTGGAGTCGATACCGGTACTCGTGACTCACCGCTCCCTTGAAGTGGTCCGCCTCCGGAATAAACGCGACCCGCTCAAAGGCCAGCCGCTCCAACAGCCGCCACGACCCGACGTTGCGGACGTCGACCGTGGCTTCGATGCAGTCAATCATGCAATCCTGGGTGGTGGTCCCCCCGGCGTGCTGCCAGAGCCCGGCCACCCAGGCGGCGACCGCCTCGGTGCCATAGCCACATCCCCAGAACGCGGACCCCAGCAGGTACGCGATATCGGCCCGGCGGCGTGCCGGATAGACGGTGGCTTGTACCGTCCCGATAACCTGGGAGGGGTTCGTGGTCCAGACGGTCGCGTTGACCCACCCTTCGTCCACCCCGACCGCCGGGCCCTCAAGATAGCGGGCCCACCTGGCTCGCAGTGCCGCGACACTGCCCGGCGGGTCGTCCGGGATGTATGCGTAGACCGCCGGGTCGGACAGCACCGCATACGCGGCGTCCACGTCCGACAGGCCGAGGGGCACCATCCGCAGGCGCTGCGTGTCGACCGCCCCGTTGAAGACGGCGTTCACGGTCAGCCCAACCTTTCCCTGGCCCGGCGCGCGCGCTTGTCCTCGTACATCGCGTCATCGGCGGCGGCCAGCAGCGTGGACAGGCGCGTACCCTGCGGCGCCCAGCTCCACCCGAGCGACACCTCGACGATGGGCGGCGCGCCCGCGATGGCGGACCGAATGCGCTCCAGCAGCCGGGCGCCCTCTTCCGACGGCACCCCGGGAAATAAGAGCGCCATCTCGTCGCCGCCCAGACGCACCACCAAGTCCCCCGCCCGGCACGCTGACTGCAGCCGGACGACTGTCTCCCCCAGCAGACGATCCCCGGCGTCATGCCCCAGCCGGTCGTTGACGGCCTTGAAGTGGTCTAGATCCACATACACCGCCCCCATGGGGCCCTGGGCCAGGCGCTCCTCACCAAAGCGCTCCCCGTAGCCGCGGCTGGCCGCACCGGTGAGCGCATCCCGGTTCAAGCGGGAGTGGTTCCCGAGCGACAGGGTTCGCAGGTCGTACCAAAGCACGGCGGCCAGCGCGTAGCCGCCCACCCACAGATAAGGGGGCAGGAGCACCGGTGGGGTGGAGAACGCTCCCCCGCGTGCAAAGACCACCACAACCAGCGCCAGCAGCGCCAGGTACACCGCGAAGTCCACGCGTCGCTGTTTCCACGCGCCCCACAGCGCGATCGCGGTGAGTGCCAGCCAGAGGCCGCCAAAGCCCACACCAACCACCAGCGCCAGCCAGAGCGGCGTCGCCGCCACGCCGAGCCAAAGCCCATCGGGGAGGCGCACCAGCCCCGGGTACCAGGCGTCCGCCCCCGGCAGCGCGCTGGCCACCAGCCAGGCGGTGGCCGCCAGCCAGGGCACCATCAGCCAAGAGGCGCGCGTGACCCTGGCCCGGTCCAGCGCCCGCTGCAGCAGGGAAAGCCCCATAAGCAGCGCCGCGGGCAGATACAGATGCCACCAAACGGCCGCCGCCGCCGCCGACGGGCTGGCCATCCACAAGCTGGCCACGGTCCAGAACACCGTCCGCGCCACAGCGGCCCGCAGAAAGAGTCGACCCGCCGGGCCCCAGTGTCCGGTCCAGTACACCAGACCCAGGCCAGCCAGCATCGCGCTGGCCAAAGCCAGCGCCAGCGAGGGAATGGCAATAAGGGGTATGACCGCACTGGGCACGACGGCTGGCATGGTCACCTCACAATGATTGGAGCAACGCCGACGGGCACGCCGCCCACCCCACGCTCTCGCGTGGTCAGGATTGGTGAGGATTGTAGCCGCTGGCGGCGCGGACGGCATCCCTACGCGGCGATTTAACGTGTTCGGCATCAACCCGCCGGAAATGGTATATCATGAGGGTTGGCTTGACATTGGCAGATGGCGCCGCCCGGTGTTCGCCCCTCCGTTCCCAGCGACTGCCGGGTTCGGTCGGCAGGAGGGGCAGCGGTCGCGACGAATTTAGGCCCGAGGGGGCGACGGCTCACGAACGCACGACCGGCAAAGCTATCGGTGATCATTCCGGTATTCAACGAAGCGGCGACGTTGGAGACGCTGTTGCAGCGCGTCCGGGCGGCGGCCGAGGGCATCGACGGCATCGGGTCATTCGAGATCATCGCGGTGGACGACATGTCGTCGGACGAGAGCCCCAACATCCTGCGCGAACAGGCCGCGGCGCACCAGGACATGCTGGTCGTCCTAAAGCGCGTCAACCGCGGCAAGGGCAAAGCCATCCAGGAGGGCCTCAAGTACGCCACCGGCGACATCATCCTGATCCAGGACGCCGACCTGGAGTACGACCCGGCCGACTATCCCCGTCTCGTGGCGCCGGTGCTGGCGGGCGAGGCGGCCGTGGTTTACGGGTCGCGCTTTTTGGGGAGAACCGTTCGCATGCGCCCGCTGAGCCGGCTCGCGAACCTCGCGCTCACGGGCCTCACGAACCTGCTGTACGGCACTCGGCTCTCCGACATGGAAACGTGCTACAAGGTGTTCCGCGCCGACTTGGTGCGCTCGATTCCCCTGCACGCGCATCGATTTGACTTCGAGCCCGAAGTCACCGCGAAGATTCTTCGGCGCGGCGTCTCCATCCTGGAGGTGCCCATCCGCTACGACAGCCGTACCAAAGAGGACGGCAAAAAGATTGGCTGGCGCGACGGGCTCTTGGCCATCGCCGCGCTGGTGCGCTACCGTGTGTCCACCAAGGGGGAGACCGCCGCCGAGGTCGAGGTCCTGTGGCCTCACCTCCAGCAGTCGAAGTAACTCGCGCCCCAGCCCGCACAACCCACACGCGTCGCCAAACGTTAGATGTCACAGGTGGTTGCCGCGTGGCAACCCCTTGCATTGCCACGATATTGCGTATGCGGCAAACCTAGGGGGATGCACATGAATGCCCTATTGAAAACCCGCTGGCCGGCATGGGCCGCCGTCGCGACCATCGCCACCGTGTGGCTGGTCGCTCATCTCACCGCCTTTTTGTCGGCCGGCAACCTGTTCAACGCCGACGCG
>JAJYPH010000130.1 GCA_021795575.1 Bacillota bacterium | reverse complement strand
TGCGCTCCTCCAGCAGGGCCCGCACCCCAGGCGACCAGGGCCGGTGCCGCCCCGCGCGCCAGTCGTCGCGGGCCTGACGGCAGGCCGCCACAAACTCATCTGGGGCGGCGCCGTAGTAAACGTGCGGCGCCACCGCATCGGGCACGGGGATGCTGGTGACCACCGGCTTGCCCGCGGCCAAGTATTCGTAGAGCTTCAGCGGGTCGGCCGCCAGCGACCGGGGGGCATGGGTGCGCGGCAGCAAACCCACCGCCATGTGACGCACCAGGTCCGGCAAGGCCGCGTACGGCACGGCCGGCTGGTACACCACCTGGCGGTGCTCCGCCAACAGAGCCGACACGCGCGCGGTCGAGTCCGGAGAGACGGGCCCGATGAGCACGATGCGGTCGTCGGGCATGGCCCGCGCCAGCGCCCCCAGCAAGTCGAAGTCAATCCAATTCATGAGATTGCCGAAAAACCCGAAGGTCCAGCGCGGGACCGCCGGCGGCCTCCGCCAGAAGCTCATGTCCACACCCGATCCGAACTCCAACAACCGTTCGCGAGGCGTCGCCAGCGTCGCGGTGGTCGCGTCGGAGATTGACACCACGATGTCCGCCTCGGCCGACACCGCCCGATGCAGCGCCGCCAGTGGTGGGTCCATGTCCGCCACATTTTCCATCACCTCGTACGACAGCACATCGGGGTGCAGAGGACGCCAGAATGCGCCCATCGTGCTGAGATGGATGGAAGTGGCGTGCACTACCAGGGGCCGGTCCTGCGTCATCCGCTGCAGGTCAGCGGGGGCCGTGGGAACGGCGCGCCGGCCCAACGTGTCGGCATGTGCCGGGGCGTGGCCGGGTAGAACGCGCCAGAACGGACCGGCATGCGCTGTCCGATACGTCAGAGCCTGCGCGCTGCCCGCCACGTTCACCGGATCCATATGAATGAACACGTGCTCCGAGGGCTCGGCCGTCCACTCGCGCAGCATCAAGAGGGCGTTGTCCGCCAAACGCCGCCCCTGCCACGCGAACATGCCGGCCGAGACCCACACCACCGGCCCCTTCATGACTGACGCTCACAGGGCTGCCCGAGCAGCTGCCCCAGGGCCTGGCTCACAGGATGCCCGTCGTCCAAGGGTGGCTGGTGCGCACGCGCATACGTGGCCAGCGCCACCGCCCGCTCATACTCGTCCAGCGTCACCGCCGGCCAGGCGTCGGCCTGGTTTCCGCCCACCTGGGGCACCAAGGGGGTGGCCCAAGCGGGCGCCCGGTCCCCGGGGGGCACCACCGCGCTCCAGGCCGCCGGCCAGGCCGCTTCCAGTTCGTGCTCGGGCCACACGGCCAGATTCGCCGGCAGGGGACCCATCTCCGAGGGGTGCACCACATCGGACGCCACCACCGGCGTCGGGGCCAGCCGGTGGGCCAGATCGTCGACGAAGGCGGGTGCGGGCACGCGACCCACCACCACCACCACCCCGCGGCCCCATCGCACCGTCGCCGCCGAAACCGATGGCCGAGAACCCTCAGCGGTCCAACCCAGGCGCTCAGTGAGGCACGCCAGCCGATGCGCCACCACCCGCGGCTCGGCCACCAGCGGGGTCGGAACCGCCCCCTCGGTCAGCACCAGCCACGGCGGCTCGGCCAGCGCCGCCAGCAGCAGGCCCAGGCCCAGCATGGGCCACTGCACCCGGGCGCCGTCGGACCCGATCCAGACGGCCGGGACATACGCCGCGAAGAGCCGCCCGTCCGGGACGATGACGGCGCGGAGGACGGATGGCCAGACGGCCTCCTGTGCGAAACGCGCAAACGCCCTCACGGCGTCCTGACTGTGGCGGACCGGTTCCAGCGGCCGTTCCACCTGTACCGTGGAGCCCAAGCGCACATGCACCACGGGAAACCCTTCGGCGGCGAGGGCATCCAGCGAAGCCGGCACGCCCACCGGCTCGCCGCTGCCTTGCGCCAGCACCGTCACTACCATGCGAAAAGCATCCGCGTGGCGGACGCGGATCCCCACCCACTGACGCGCGGCGTTCCACGGGTCCCCTGGGGAAACATCATGGTCGTCATGGGCAGGTCTTCGCGAGCGCATGCGAGATTCCTGCCGAGCCGAATCGCCCATCGGCAACCCGTTCCGGTCCCTCTCGACGGCCACGCCCTGGTGCACCACGGTCCGCCTCCGGTTGTAGGCGGACTTCCTTAGGTTTGATAATATTCAGACATGCGATGGAGGTGCGGCAAGGTTGATACCGGTAATTTACACGGACAGCGAAATTGCCACGCTGTTGCAGGAGCGCAAGGTGCTTCCGTTCAGTCTCGGCGACCGAGCCTTCAGGATGAAGCCCAAGGTCGGGCACACCGAAGGCGAAGCGACCTTGATGGGCGACGCTGGAAACACATATCGCCTGATCCTTCGTCAGAACGCGAGGTTCGTCCTGGACTTCTCGGTTATACTGCCGGTGCGGGTAGCGGAGAGCGGGCGATGGTTCCGTCTCCGCCGTTGCAACGGTCGGAGTCACCAGCATACCAATCGCCTAGAGGGCGAGCGATTTGTTGGGTTTCACATCCATGAAGCGACCGAGCGGTATCAGGCGGTGGGATTGAACGAGGATGGGTACGCGGAGCCCACCAATCGCTATGGTGACTTTGAAGGGGCGCTCACGTGCGTGCAGCAGGATGCCCACATCGAACTCCCACCGGGTGCTCAAACTAGACTGTTCTAGGGAGGTGAGCGCGTGGAACCAGTGGAGATGCTGCAAATCCTGCGCGCCAAGGTGTCCGCCCAGGTGGACCTCGTACCTGAGGGCCTGGGCCGGTACCGGGTGCTTACACCATTTCAGTTTGATGATGGGGACCACTTGGTCGTCGTGCTCCGACGGGACGGCGCTTCCTGGCAGTTGTCCGACGAGGGACATACCCTGATGCACCTCACCTACAGTATCGATGACGCGGATCTCCATCGGGGCACGCGCCGACGGATCATCGATGCCGCGCTGGCCGGCTTTTTCATGGAGGACCGGGAAGGCGAACTGGTGCTGCCGGTCCCCGGTGAACAGTACGGGGATGCGCTGTTCAACTTCGTGCAGGGCCTGTTGAGGATCTCCGATGTGTCGTACTTGTCCCGCGAGTACGCGCGGTCCACGTTCCTGGAGGACCTCCGAAGCCTCCTGCGCGAGTCGATCCCCAGCGACCGGTTAACATTTGACTGGCACGACCCCCGAGACCCCGGAGGAAAATATGTGGCCGATGCCCGCATCGACCGTCCCGCAGGCACACCCAAAACCGTTTTTGCGCTGGCGAACGACGATCGCGTGCGCGATGCCACCATCACACTGCTGCAGTTCGAGAAATGGCAGCTCTCGCACGAGGCCGTCGCCATCTTCGAGGATCAGGAATCCATCAACCGAAAGGTTCTGGCGCGCCTCAGCGACGTCTGCGACAAGCAGTTCTCCAGCCTGGCGTCAAACCGCGACCGCATTCCCCGCTACCTTTCGACATAGACAACCCCACCGCGCACCGATCAGGGCGCAGGGTCGGCCACTCTTCTTTTGGGTGGCCTGCTTGCCGTTGCCGAGGCCCGGCTGAGGCATGTCGGGCCGTGCCGGCGCATCGCCCCAGGGAGCGACGAGCCCGCCAACACCCGCGGCCCGGCGTGCGGCCGGCCCGTGGGCGTATCGCGTGAAGTCTCGTCTTCCCGTCAGGGATGCGTGCGGAACCATTCCAATAGGCGCCGCAGGCGGTCCTGCCGCAGCGTCGGCTTGGACAGCGCACCAAATCCGTGCGAGCCGGGATACCGCAGAAACTCCGTGTCCACACCAAAGCGCTTCAACGCGACATACAGCTGCTCGGCCTGCTCGATGGGACACCGCTGGTCGTCTTCCCCCGCCATGACCTGGGTGGGGGTCCGTATGTTGGGCGCATAGGCCAGCGGGGACTGCTTCCACAGGCGCGGGGGGTCCTCCCACAAGTCGGGCCCCACCTCACCCGGCGCAAACCACCACCCGATGTCGCTGGTGCCGTAGAACGACACCAGGTTGGTGACCGGCACCACCGCGGACGCCGCCTTGAACCGGTGGGTGTGGCCGACAATCCACGACGTCATGAAGCCCCCGTACGAGCCCCCGGTAACGTACAGCCGGTCGCCGTCGATGTCCCCGGCCGCCACCAGCTGGTCCACCACCGCCATCAGGTCGCCCATGTCCGCGCCGCCCCAGTCGCCGCGCACGGCGTCTTGAAACGCCTGACCGTATCCCATGCTCCCCCGCGGGTTCACCTGGATGACCGTGTAGTCCTGAGCCATCACCTGCGCATCGAAGCGCGGGATAGCGCCGTAGGCCCCATGCGGGCCCCCGTGTACAAACAGGATGGCCGCGCGCTTGGCGCCCGACTCCCGTCCGGTCACATACGCGGGAATGGTGAGCCCATCCGAAGCCGTCACCGCGATTTCCTCGGTGGCGGTCAGGGTGTCGCCGGCCCAGTCGTTGTCGTCGGTGAGCCGGGTGTCGTGGCCGGCCCCGCTGCGAAAGTGGACGGCGTCCAGTCCCCCGAGGCTGGCCGACACGTACAACAGCGCATCCCCGTGCGCGCCTACCTCATACACCACCGGATCCGGGGTGTCGACCACCTCCGCCACTCCCCCACCGGCGGCGGGCCGCCGCCAGATTTTCGTGGTGCCGCGCCAGGTGGCCAGGCCATACACGAAGCCCCCGGCCACGCGTGGGCCCCCGGGTCCCGCCGGCACGTGGGTGTCGCTCGACAGGACACTGCCAACCGCCCACTCTTCCCCGAACAGCTCCCGCACCACTTGGCCGTCGGGGGTGCGGCGATACAGCTGCCCCACCGTCGCCGGCCCAAAGCTCCGATCATCTCCGTACCACCAAATCGTCCCGTCGGCCATCGGGGCGGCGGCCCCTACCGCCACGGGACCCTCAGTCAGGCGCTCCACGTGGGGCCGTCCGGTAAGAGTCACGCGAACAAGGTCCGCACGCTCCGTGGCGGCCGCGGCCTCGTCAGCCACGCGGGTGTACACGACCGAGGCCCCGTCAGGTGACAGCGCGGCATTGGCGACGTCGTACGGGCTGTCGTCCAGGACCTCGACCGTGTCCCCCGTGACGAGGTACAGGCGGGTCGGCTCCTCAAAGAATCCGGCGCCGTCGTAGTGCCACTGCCACCGCCGGTAGTGCCGCGGCCAGACCGGGTCCGGCCGGGCGCCTTCCACCGGCCGCTTGGCCACCACCACGACCCGGCCGTCGGAGAGCGGCAGCACCTGGGCCGCCCCCTCCCAGCGCGGACCCACGGGCACCGCCTCCCCACCCGCCCAGGGCAGGCGGTGCACTTGCCCCAGCTCGTCTCGGGAGCGCACGAACCACAGATCCGCGCCGTCCGGCCCAAAGACCGGCGCCGTGTCCGTAGGCCCGCCGGTCAGAAACCGGCGTTCTTCGGGCGCAACCCACAAAAGCCGCCGGCAGTACCCGCTGCCATCAGGCAGGGCGGTTTTGTGGACCACCACCCCGCCGTGCCCGTCGGGATGCACGACCGGGTGGGACAGGGTCACCACGCGGTGCAAATCGCTCAATGTAAAGCTCACCGGCTCACCTCCCCCCGTCGAGTTCTCGAACGGCTCCCCAATTCCTGCCCGTGCTCGCGACCAGGCGGAAGCGGAGGGCCGTCAAGCCGGGGGCGGGTCACGCTTCGCGGCACGACCTCGCCCGGACCCCATGACGGGCGGAATGCTGGCTGTCCGGTAGTCTCTATGCATGGTACAGTTGGGCCACTGGATAGCATGGCACCCGCCGGAGACAATGGGCGCTGCCCGGGATGAAATGCGACGAGCCCGCGAAGTCGGGCAACGTTCTCACATATGGAGGCACACATGGGAGCCCAACCAGTCGTACCCGACCCGGATTCGCACGCAGACGGGGATCCCCGCAAGTGGTGGATTCTTTCTGTCGTCACGCTGGTGGCGTTTGTCACCAACCTGGACGGCACCATCGTCATCATCGGGCTGCCCCGCATGGTGGCCGGGTTGCATATCACGGTCACCACGGGGCTCTGGGCGCTGACGTCGTACATCATCACCAGCACGGTGTTTCTGCTGCCGGCCGGGCGGTGGTCAGAGCTTATCGGCCAAAAGCGCATCTTCATGGCCGGTCTGGCCATTTTCACGGTGGCCACCTTTCTCTGCGGCATCGCCCCATCGGGCCTCTGGCTTTTGGTATACCGGTTTATTCAGGGCACGGGGGCCGCTCTGGCCCTGGCCACCGCCACGCCCATATTGGTGCGGGCGTTTCCGTCCCACCAGCTGGGCCGCGCGCTGGGCATCAACTCGACGTCGTGGGTGGCGGGTTCGATCATTGGTCCCGTGGCCGGCGGTGTGCTGGTGAGCACGCTGGGGTGGCGCTCCATCTTCTTTGTCACGATTCCGTTTGCGGCCATCGGGGTGGTGGGCGCCTGGCGCGTGCTGCGGGACTCGATCCCGTCGCGTGGCGCCGCCACCGACTGGCCCGGCGCCATCACCTTTGGACTGGCCGTCACGAGCCTGTTGGTGGCGCTCTCCATGGGGCAGGCTTGGGGCTGGTCCAGCGCCAACACGCTTGGCCTGTTTGCCGCCGCGGTCGTGCTGGGCGCCGCCTTCGTGCGGTGGGAGCAGCGGCGGCCCGCGCCCATGTTTGACCTCGGCCTGCTGTCGCATCCCCATTATCGGTCGGGGCTGGGCGTGACGGTCAGCTACTCCATCGGATACTTCGCCACCACGTTTCTGCTCACGATCTATCTGCAGGGGGCGGCCCACCTGTCGCCGTTGGACGCCGGCCTGATGCTCGTGCCGCTGTCGGCGCCCCAGTTGGTGGTGGGTCCCTGGGGCGGTGTGCTGGCGGACCGCTACGGCCCCGCACGGCTGGTGGCGTTGGGCGTCCTGCTGCTGGCGGTGGGCGGGTTTTGGCTCGGCCACATTGGCCCCCGCTTCGCCGTGCTCCCCATGGTATTCCCGCTGCTCCTGATGTCCGTCGCCAATGGGCTCGCGTGGCCCGCTCTCACCAAGGCGGTGATGTCGTCGGCGCCCGCGGAGCGCACCGGCACGGCGTCGGGCATGTTTTACACGTTCAGAAACGTGGGCATGGCGCTGTCACTGACGCTGGCGCTGGTGGTGGCCGAAGTGAGCCTGCCGCCCCGCATCGCGTCCGAGGTGTACCTGGGCACCGCCAACCTGCTGCGCCCCGCCTTAAAGGGTGCCCTGATTCACGCCACCAACACCGCGTTCTGGGCGTTCGTCGGGTTTTACCTGCTGGCGTTTCTCCTGGCGCTGCCGCTCTTGCGCGCACATACACGCCCAAGGGGCCCGAAGGACGCCGCCGCCTCGTAAGCCCGGCCTCCCGATCAGTGGGGGCGGGCGCCCGGCTGCCTCTGCCGTTCGCGGCGGAGCGTCCGATAAAACGTGGACAGCGACGCCTGGTACGCGCCCTCAGCCACGAGCGTTTCGAAAATGGCTCGGGGACCCGCCCCGGCAAACCGTGGGTGCTGGAGCGCCGCGCGCACCACGTCACGGTGGCGGGCGGTGGCGGGCGGAATCACCCGCGGCGTCCGCGGTTTCGGCGCCCTCGGTTTGCGGTGGCTGTAATGCGTGGACCGCGGCACCCCCAGCGTCCGGCAGGTGGCGGCGATGGAGAGGCGTGTGCGGAGCTCGTCCCACGCGTCGTCGAGGATCGCCTGGACCTCGCGCGGACGATTAGGACGGCCGCGGCGAGCCAAGGCATGCAGCGCGGAGCCGTTTCGGGCGATCGTATCCCGCGCGCGAACCACATCCGCGTGCAGTCGCGCCACTTCGCGCGTAAGCCGCGCCCGTTCGGTCTGGTGCGAAGCCTTCTCGGCAGAGCCGCTGGGGCGCGGAGCCAGCGCCGCGCGGGCGCCGGCCGCGCGCTGTGCCCGCCACGTGGACAGATGGGACGAATACAACCCTTCTCGACGCAGCAAGGCACTAATGGCGCCCGGCTCGGTGCAGGCATCCGCCTCGGCTAAAATGCGGAGCTTGTACGCCGTCGAAAACCGGCGCCGGCAGGCGCGCATTTCAATTTCGGGTTCCATCGCCACGGACATCATCTCCTCGGACTCCGTGCTGGCCCCAGACCACTCGCGATCCTGCGCTGCCCTCGCGGGCGCACCGATTGGCGTCCGGGGCGGGCACGTCCCTCATCGCCTCTGCCGCTCTGTTCCCGCTCGCGCCAACCGTATCACACGGATGCAAGCGGTGGCCTCACCGGCCTGCGAGTCCCACGACGGCCACTAAGATGAGCAGATGACCCACTTGGTCAATCACGAGGAGGAGCCACTGATCCTCCGCCCGGGTGATGCCCCCCACCGCTCGCGCCCACCAACGCACCAGCCGGCGCTGGTCCAGCACCGCATGGGACACCAGCAGCAGTCCGACGGCCAGGAGTCCCAGGGTCACCCCAGCGAGACGGGCCGCGACCCAGACACACAGGGTGTAGACCGCGGCGTGCACGATGAGCGCATCCCACCGGGTGGCCTTCCCGCGTGCCATCCAGTTGGTCTGGAACAGAAAGTCCCCCACCAGGTGGCCCATCAACAGCACGTCGAAGAGTGACGCCCGCTTGTCCCCTTTGTCCCCATGAACCCACGATGACCGCCGTCATTCGACACGGGGCGGCCATTCCCTGCCCCCTCTGGCCGCCCACGTTGATCTGGCGCCCCGAGAGCGCAAGAATAGGTGAGCTAGGAGGTGGGACCCGCTGGATTCTTCACGCAACCCTGCAGACCGTGCCGGCGCCGTTTCGTACATAGGCTCCGCATCCCTCCAGGATCGCTTCGGAGCCAACTGGGGTTGGCTCGTCGAGCGCTATCAGCAGTATCGCGAGGACCCGGACGCCCTGACGGACGAGGACCGCCGGTGGTTTGACCAGCATGGAGCCGCCGTGGCGGCCGAGATGACCGGCCCGCGTCCGGCCGCGGCGGGCCTGTCCCCGGCCACCGGCGCCGCCATCGGCGCGGTGCTGGACGTGCGGCGCAACGGTCATCGCCGGGCGGTCTTCGACCCACTCACCCCGCCCGCCGAGCGGCCGTCCGCGCTCACGCCGGACGAAGCGGCGGTCCGCGTCGACGACGTCAACCGGGGACTCGATGCCCCGCTGCCCGGGACGGGCACCATGGCGGAGGCGTGGCCCGTGCTGCACGCGATTTACATGGACCGGGTGGGCTATGAGTTTAGCCACGTGGACGATGCCGACGAGCGCCGCTGGCTCCATGAGGCCGTGGAAACCGGCCGCTACGCCGCACCGCTGGCGCCGGCGGAGCAGCGCATCCTGCTGCACCGGCTCATCCAGGTGGAGGCGTTTGAGCGCTTCCTGCACACGACGTTTCCCGGCCAGAAGCGCTTCTCCATCGAAGGCACCGACATGCTGGTGCCCATGCTGGACGAGGCGGTGCGGCTCTCCGCCGCGGCGGGGGCCGCGGACGTGGTGCTGGGGATGGCCCACCGCGGCCGCCTGAATGTACTGGCGCATGTGCTGGGCAAGCCATATCGCACGATCTTGGAGGAATTTCACGCGGCACCCGTGGGGGTCACCGAAGGCTCAGAGACCCTGTCCACCGGCTGGGTGGGCGACGTAAAGTACCACTTGGGCCGCCAGCGCACGCTGCCCCCCAACGGAAACAGCCACGCTACCGTGCGGGTGACCCTGGCCAACAATCCCAGTCACCTGGAGTTTGTGAACCCGGTCGTGGAAGGCTTGACCCGCGCCGCCCAAGAGCAGGTGGATGAGCCCGGCCGGCCGGTGCAGAACCTTGACCGCGCGGTGCCGGTCCTGGTGCACGGCGACGCGGCGTTTCCTGGGGAGGGCGTAACCTCCGAGACGCTGAACCTGGCGCGTCTGGCCGGCTTCAGCACCGGGGGCACGCTCCACCTCATCGCCAACAATGCCTTGGGATTCACCACCGACCCACACGAGGGCCGGTCCACCCGCTACGCCAGCGACTTGGCCAAAGGCTTCGACATCCCGGTGGTGCACGTATCGGCCGATGAGCCCGGCGACTGCATTGCGGCGATTCGCCTCGCGCACGCCTACCGGCAGCGCTTTCACCGCGACTTTCTCATCGACCTGGTGGGATACCGGCGCTACGGCCACAACGAGGGCGACGACCCGGTGTACACGCAACCCAAGCTTTACGAGCTCATCCAGCAGCACCCGCGCGTGCGGGAAGTGTGGCAGGAACGCCTGGCCCAGACCGGGGTGGTGACGACGGCCGCGGCCACGGCCCTCATGGAGGCGGCGACCGCCGACGTGCGCGCCGCGTATGACCGCGCGCGCGCGG
>JAJYPH010000129.1 GCA_021795575.1 Bacillota bacterium | reverse complement strand
GACAGGGTCGAGCCGTTGAACACGCCATCCGGCTGGGTGGTCTGGGCCATGTTCCACTGGCCGGCCGCCACCTGCGCCTGGTCCAGCACGTCGACGACCACCAGGTAGTCGCCGGCCGACGGGGTGGACAGCGTGAACGTGTTGTTGGTGGAATAGTTCTGCATGTCCGTCCACGTACCCGTGGGCGACTCCACCCAGAACTGATACTCCGGCGTGCCGCCCGGGTCACTGGCACTGGCGGTGAACGTGGCCGACCCATTCGTGGGACGAATGGGGCCACTGAGCTTCACCGAGCCCGGGGTGACCGTCGGGGTGCTCTGCGCAAAAACCGCCGTGGCGGGCAAAATGGACATCCACGCCAACGATGAGGCCATGGTAAGGCCGGTGAACACTTTGCGGTTCCGAGGCGATGTCATCGCCGTCTCCTCCTTCAAGGGGTATAAGGGCTACCAAGATGACCTACGAGCGCGTCCTCGTCCGTGGTGTCCCCGGCGGGGACCGTTGACGCTATCACCCTGCCTGAGATGACACGGAACGGGACCAACCGGGAGCCGGTTGTCGGTCACCGGCGTTCGAGTGACCGACACGTTCGGCTTGGTGCCGGTGCCGGAATTCGCCACGGGGCCCATCTTTTCCTGCAGATCGCCTCCGCCACCGCGATCATCTCTGCACTTCCATCAAACCGCACAAACCCCCGTCTACTCGCTCGCAGCACCAGCCTCCCCGCTTATGGCCGCTCGTCACCGCGGACAGGTGATGCGTCGGTCATGCAGCCCGCGGCTTGGCGATGAGTGGGGGCGGGTGCTGGTCGTGCCGTCTGGAAGGCGTCACGTGGTGAGCGATTTCGACCCGAAGCCAGGACGCTGGCAGGAATTGCGGCGCCGGTGTCCAACCCCCCGGAATATGATCGAGAGGAAGCGTGCGGAATCGGGCGGCGCCGGCCATGCCGGCTTGCCCGGTGCGGCCCCCGGCGTCGTGGCGGTAGGGTCCGTGAACCCGACCAAGGTGAACGCCGTCGTCCAGGTATTTGCCGCGCTGGCGCCTGACGCGGCCGTGCGACCCGTCGCCGTCGCCTCGGGGGTCCCCGAGCAGCCGCTCGGGTGGGCAGAAACCACCCGAGGGGCTGTCAATCGCGCCGAGGCGGCCCGGTTGGCCCTCGGGGGGGCATGGGGGGTCGGGCTTGAGGGCGGCGTGGTGCTCACGCAGGACGGGGGCTGGCTCATGGGGGTAGCCGCCGTGGTGGCGCCGTCCGGATGCTGGCGCGCGCGCAGCGGCACCGTGCTGCTGCCTCCCGTGGTTGTGGAGCGCGTGCGGGCGGGTGAGGAACTGGGACCGGTGGTGGACGACCTCACGGGGCTTCAGGAGGCCAAGACCGGCATGGGCGCCATTGGGTGGCTCACAGGCGGGCTGGTGTTGCGCGAAGCGTCCTGGGTGGACACGCTGGCGCGCGCCATGGCGCCCGTGGTCCACCCAGAGTGGTATCGCGCCGGGATCAGTCCACCAAATGCGTGAGCACCGTCTGCAGGATGCCCCCGTGCCGGTAGTAATCCACGTCCACCGGCGTGTCCAGCCGGAGCGTGGCGTGAAAGCGAATCGGCTCACCCTCGGACGGAGATGCCGTCACCGCCACGGTGGCCATGGGGGTAAGCTCGGCCGGCAGCGCCACCGAATACCACTCCTCTCCGGTGAGCCCCAGGTTGTCCGCCGTATCGCCCGGGTCGAACTGCAGCGGCAGGATGCCCATGCCCACCAGATTGGACCGGTGAATGCGCTCGAAGCTTTCGGCCAGGACGGCCTGCACGCCCTGCAGCATGGGCCCCTTGGCGGCCCAGTCCCGCGAGCTGCCGGTGCCATACTCTTTGCCGGCCAGCACCACCAGCGGCACCTGGTCCGCCTGGTAGCGCATGGCGGCATCGTAAATGGCCAGCACCTCGCCGTCCGGCAGGTGCCGGGTGTAGCCGCCCTCCGTGTCCGGCACCATGCGGTTCCGAATCCGGATGTTCGCAAACGTGCCCCGCATCATCACCTCATGATTGCCGCGCCGGGCGCCATACGTATTAAATTCGCGCGGCGCCACCCCATGCTCCCCGAGGTACTGGGCCGCGGGGCTGTTCTTCGCAATGCTGCCCGCCGGCGAGATGTGGTCAGTGGTGACTGAGTCGCCAAACACCGCCAGCGCACGCGCTGCCGTCACGGGCGGCGCCTCACGCACCCCCGGTGTCCAGTCAGCGAAGAACGGCGGCTTTCTAATGTACGTCGAGTCCGGATCCCAGGCGTACTGCGCCCCGGTCGGCACCTCGAGGTGGTTCCACGCGTCGTTGGCCGTGAACACTTCTTCGTACTCCCGCCGGAACAAGTCCGGCTTCACGGCCTCCGCCAGCAGCTGGTTGACCTCGGCCGGGGTGGGCCAGAGATCGCGGAGATATACGGGCTGGCCCTCGGGGTCCCGCCCCAGGGGATCGCGGTCCAGGTCGATGTCGACGGTGCCCGCGAGGGCGTACGCCACCACCAGCGGCGGCGACGCCAGGTAGTTGGCTTTCACCAGCGGGTGGATGCGGCCCTCGAAGTTGCGGTTGCCGGACAGCACGGACGCCACCGTCAGGTCTTCCTGCTCCAGCGCCTCCGTCACCGCGTCGGGCAGCGGCCCGCTGTTGCCGATGCAGGTGGTGCACCCAAAGCCCACCACCTGGAACCCCAGCGCATCCAGCGCGCCCGAGAGGCCGCTGTCCTCCAGATAGCGCGCCACCGCCCGAGAGCCGGGCGCCAGGCTGGTTTTCACGTAGGGCGGCACCGTGAGGCCCCGTTCCACCGCCTTTTGGGCCACTAGCCCCGCCGCCAGCATCACCGAAGGGTTCGAGGTGTTGGTGCAGCTGGTGATGGCGGCAATGACCACCGATCCGTCCGTGAGCATGCTGGCGGGTCCGTGGGCGTTGACCACCGCCACCCGGCGCCCCACCGCCGTGGGCGCGAGGCCAAAGCCTCGCTCCGCCACGGGGGCGACGAGGGACTCCCGAAACGCATCCTGCATCCGCGACAGGGCCACGCGGTCCTGCGGACGCTTGGGCCCGGCCAGCGACGGCTCCAGCGTGGACAGGTCCAGTTCCAGCACGTCCGAAAAGCGGGGGTCGGGGGTGTCGTCCGTGCGAAACAATCCCTGCTCCTTTAAGTACCACTCCACGAGGCGCACATGCTCGGCGCTCCGGGCCGTGAGCGCCAGATAGTTCAACGTTTCCTGGTCCGGCGGAAAGTAGCTCACCGTGGCGCCGTATTCGGGCGCCATGTTGGCCACCGTGGCCCGATCCGCCAGGCTCATGTGCGACAGGCCCGCGCCGAAAAACTCGACGAACTTGCCCACCACGCCGTAGCGGCGAAGCTTCTCGGTGACGGTGAGGGCGAGATCGGTGGCGGTGACGCCGGCGGGCAGCGCCCCGGTAAGCTTGAATCCGACAACTTCCGGCATGAGAAAATAAAGTGGCTGGCCCAGCATGCCGGCCTCCGCCTCGATGCCGCCTACGCCCCAGCCCAAGACGCCCAGCCCATTGATCATGGTGGTGTGCGAGTCCGTGCCCACCAGGCTGTCGAAGTACGCGGTCTCGCGGCCGCGGTGGTCCAGTCCCACCGCCACCACCGAGGCCAGGTACTCCAGGTTCACCTGGTGCACAATCCCGGTGGCCGGCGGCACAATGCGCAGGTTCCGGAACGACCCCTGGGCCCAGCGGAGAAAGCGATAGCGCTCCTGGTTGCGCTCCAGCTCCCGCTGCATGTTGACCGCCATGGCGCCCGCCGTCCCAAACTGGTCCACCTGCACCGAGTGGTCAATGACCAGGTCCACCGGAATGAGGGGATTGATCGCCTCGGGATCCCCGCCCCGCTCCGCCACCGCATCCCGCATGGCGGCCAGATCGACGATGGCGGGCACGCCCGTCAAATCCTGCAGCACTACCCGGGCGGGTCGAAACGGCACCTCCTGGGCACCGGGGTTGTTGGCTTGCCAGTGGGCCAGCCGGTCCACGTCGGCATCGGTGATCACCCGACCGTCGGCGTTGCGTGCAGCCGCCTCCAGCAATATTTTTATGGTCCAGGGCAACCGGTCGCTGGCCGCCAGCCGGTCCAACCGATACATCTGCAGCGAGCGACCCTCAAAAGACTCCTGACTCCTCGCGTCGTCAGCGCGTCCCAAACGGATCATCCCCTTCCGGTTATGTTCTGCTCTGTCCGCCATCCCGCGACACCCTCGACAGATACGGAGGCGTCCGCATGAAGACTGGCCTGGCGCAGCCCGCGTTGGTCGCCAGCGGCCGCGGGCGTCTCAGGAGATTGTAGCCCACCGCCCCCCGGTTCCGATGCACGCGTCACAACAGGCATGTGCTGAATTTGCAACAAACCCAACTATAGAACCATGGCCAGAGGGCCGTTCATCGCCACAGCCCCCGGATGCGGTCCAGCGGTGCCGACACGTCTAGGCGGGTGGTCCAGATCAGGCGGCAGGCGGCGTCCGGAGACCGATAGGCGGCGTGACGCATTCCGGCCAGCTCCCCCGTGTCAGGCCCCCCGCCCAGCCACAGCACCACCGGCGGCGCCACGTCGGGGACCTCGCCGGGCGCCAGGACGATCTTGGGGGTGGGCAGCCTTCGGCCCCCCTCCACCAGGAGCCAGTCCACCGCCAACATCCCCAAGCGCTCCCGGAGGCTTTGGGGCACCGTGGGGGACTGCGGCGCGGCGCCGGCGGTCTCGTGAAGCGCGTGGCCCTCCCCCATCTCCACCCAGCCGTCCGCGCCCACCCGAAACACGGGGCGCGCCCCCGCCCCATAGAGCCGCTCGGCATCTTTGCCGCCGGTATCCGCCCCGGTGTCCCCGATGGGATGGTGCGACCACTTGACGGCGGCCACGCGCTGGCCGTCGCGGCGCGCCATCTGGACCAGGGCCGTCAACAGGGTGGTTTTACCGGTGTTCGACCACCCGACCACCTGGAGCCACCGCGGCTCAGTCCCGGCCACGGCGCCACGCCTCCCAATCCGCCGGGGTGTTCACGTTCACCAGCCAACCGGCCTCGTCGTCATTCAGCGGGACCCGTGTGGTGGGCAGCACGGCCAGCGCCGCGCGCACCGCGCGCTGGCCCTCGGCGAGGCAGCGGGACACCGCCGGCCGCGCGTCGACGTGCCAGCACGACACCAGCGGCTCGAGGCGCCCTTGGGGATGCTGCGCCAGCGCCACGCCCGCCACCCGCTGCGCGCGGTAGAGGCGCCACAAGAGTGCCGCCGGCACGCCGGGCATGTCCACCGCCAACACGACGAGCCACTGCCACCCTGCCGCCTGCAGGCGGGCCAGCGCGGCGTCAATAGCGACCAGCGGGCCGGGGTGGGGAACCGCATCGATGATGGCGTCGGGTGCTGCGGCGGCGCCGCACGGCAGCGACACCCACACCGGATCCACCACCTGCGCTAAGAGCGCGACGCGGTCGTCGAGCAGCGTGCGGCCATCGGCGTCGCTTACGGCCAAGGCGGCCTTGGGCTGCCCCATGCGGCGGCTCTGGCCCCCGGCCAGCACCACGCCAGCGGCGTCGTTCATGGGCGCCGTCCCCATGAATGTCCCCCTCCCCTGGATGCGGTGCGGGCGACCCGCCATCGCCCGCCCAGCTCTGCCGCTATAATAGGGTCAATTCAACGGGTCGATCCAACCCGGGCCACACGCGGGACCTTTTTCTCGGGTCCGGCCAGGCGGTTGGCGTGTCGGCGAGAGGAGGCGCGTCGTGACGAAGCGGCCCACGGCACCGCCGGACGCTCGAACGCCGGATGCCGACAGTGAGGCGACGCCCCTCATCCGGGTGGTGGACGGGCAGCAGCACTGGATCGAGGACCGGGTGGCGCTCGAGGCCCCCCTCACCTTGATGCTGAATGGCCGCGAGTGGGTCACGCTGCTGGCGACCCCCAGTCACTTAGACGAGCTGGTGCTGGGCTTTCTGGCCGCGGAAGGCGTGATCCAGCATCCCGACGATGTGTCGCGGGTGGTGTGGGACGCCGAGGACGGCCGCGCCTGGGTCCGCTGCCCGGCTCTCACGCCCGCCACCCGCGACGCGCTGCTGGTGGGGCGGCGGACGCTGTCGGCGTGCTGTGGGCGCGGCCACCCGGGGCTGGTGTTCGCGTCCGACACCGACGTGCCGCCGGTGCCCCCCGGCCCGGGGCTCCGGCGCTTGGAGCGGCTGCCCGCGTGGGTAGACGCCCTCGACCGGTCCGCTCGGGCTTTCCAAGACACCGGCGGGCTCCACACGGTGGCGTTGGCGCCGCTCACCGACCACGATGCCACCGGGGGCTTGGACGGAGCCAGCCCCCCTGAAGATGGCGTGGGCCGGCACTTTTTGGTGGTGCGCAGCGACGTCGGCCGGCACAACGCGCTGGACAAGGTGGCCGGCTGGTGCCTCCTGCACGACGCCCCCCAGCCCGGGGCGCTCGCCATCGTGTTTTCGGGCCGCGTGTCCGCCGAGGTGGTGGTCAAGGCCGCGCGGCTGGGCGCGGCGCTGGTGGTGTCCCACGCGGCCCCGACGACGCTGGGCCTGCAGATGGCCGACGCGCTCCACGTCACCGTCGTCGCCTTCGTCCGCGGCGAGCGGCTCTCCGTGTACACGCACCCGGAACGACTCGGACTGGGCGGCTCGCCGCCCGCCCCGTATTGAAAGCGGGCGGCTCGGCATGCTAGCGCCATGACGAGAAAGCCTAATTATTCCATAAACGCCAGTGCCCGATTTGACAGGCACGCGGACAGACCCTTCAATATAGGTTCTATGACGGAATCGAGGACGCACCGCCCCAGGCTTATGCGCCCGGTCACCGGTGCGCCGGCCGGTGCCACGCTTGGCGCCGGCCTGGGACCGGCCGCGGCGGGCCCGGGATCCTCAGGTTGCGGCCCGTGGGCCCGCGTCCAGGGAGGAATGTGAGCGGGTGCTGTACCAAGTGCAGCCGACCGAGCGTCGGCCGGCGCCGCGCCTCCTATGGTGGAGCGGCGCGCTGGCGTTGGTGGGTGCGGTGTTGCTCGTCAGCGCGCTCATACACCCCAACCGCGGCGTGAATGGGTTGACCAGCAGCCCGCGGTCGGTGCTGGTGGCGCTGGCGCCGCCGGCGGGCGAACCCGGATTCGCCGGGTTTGTCGTGGTCATTCACGGCAACGGCAGCACGTGGAACGTCGTGCCGGTCCCCGGCTCCCTCGCGGCCGCCCCCCACGATCCCCTGTGGCTGGCCGCCGGCACGCTGGCACCGACCACGCTGGCCCGCGATGTGGGCCGGGCGGCCCACGTTCGACTGTCCGGCTACCTGGTGGTGCAGGAACCGGCGGTGGCCGACCTGCTGCAGACGCTCTCCACCAGCGTACGCGGCTGGCCCCGCACGATTCCGCCCGACGTGGCACTACAGCGCCTAGGCTGGCCAACCGGCAGCACCGTGCAGCGGGGCCAGGCGGCCCTCTTTCAGGACCTGCTCACCGAGCTGCCCCAGCTCGGTCCGCACAATGCCGCCTCCGCCCAGCGGGTGGAATCGGGGGCCAAAACCAACCTGTCGCTCGAGCAGCTGTTTCTGCTGGGCACCTATATTCGCAGCGACTCGCTCCGGGTGGTGCCCTGGCAGCATCTCCGGAGTGTGGCCCGATGAGCCGGGTGGCCGCCGCCTCGTCGGCCGGGTGGTCCGCGGTGTGGACGCGCGCCACCACCCGCACCACCCTCATGGTGGTGGGGGCGGCGCTCTTGGCGCGTCTCCTGGCCCTGGAAGTGGGCGGACTGGCGTTTCTGTACCTACCGCACGCCTGGCTGCAGGAGGTGGCGGGGTACCAGCCGCCGGCAGGCAATTTCTGGTTTCAGACGCTGGTGGGCCCTTGGGCCCACTGGGACGGCTACTGGTACCTGTCCATCGCGCACCTAGGGTACGCGGGCCGTCCGCTGGCGGCGGCCTTTTTCCCGCTGTATCCGTATCTGCTGCGCTTGTTGGGCGACTCGGTGCTCTTGGGCCTCCTGTTTTCTGTGGTCTGCTACACCGGGGGCGCCGTGCTGCTGTACCGTCTGGCCGAGGCCGAGCTGTCGAGCAACGCGGCGTGGGGCGCGGTGTTGGCGCTGGCGTTCTTTCCGACAGCGTTTTACTACAATGCCCTGTATCCCGAAGCGCTGGTGCTGCTGCTGAGCGTGGCCAGCTTTAGCGGTGCCCGCCAGCGTCGCTATGGCTGGGCGGGCGTCTTGGCCGGGGTGGCGGGCTTCGCCAGCGTGGACGCCCTGTTTTTGGGCATTCCGCTGCTGTACTACCTCTGGTCCCGGCGGGAGCCCTGGACCCGTTGGCTCACGCTCGGGCTGGTGCCGTCCGGGGTGCTGGCGTTCATGGGCCTCCTGCAGTGGCGGTTTCACAATGCGCTGCAGTTCCAGTCCGTGCAGGGCTACTGGGGCCGGGCACTGCATGCCCCCTGGTTCACGGGCGCCCAAGCCGTAGTCCAGTTTCGTCACTATCTCCCGCTCGTGCTGTCGTTTCGTCACCTTTACAACACCCATCAGCCCGTCGACAGTCTCTCCAACGTGTGGAACCTGGTGTTTCTGGTGGCGGCCATTTTCCTGATGGTGCTGGCCATTCGGCGCCTGCCGGCGCCTTACTGGCTGTACGCGCTGGGCATCCTGCTGCTGCCGGTGTTTGACCCCTCGGCCGGGGTGCCCCTCATGTCCTTCCCGCGCCTCATGCTGGCGGCGTGGCCGCTCTTCATGGGGCTCGGCGACTGGTTCTCCCGCCGGCCCCGCGCGATTTACCCCTACCTCTGGCTGGCCGGCGCCTCGGGCGCCGTCCTGATTTCCCTGTTTGCCACGGCGCACTGGGTGGCGTAGCCACGCGTCGCGTATGCTAAACTGTCATCGTTAATCTGGTTAACGGGCGTGCGGCCCGTCCATCGCCACGAGGGGGAATGCACATGGCCGACATGGAGACGGCGTGGCCGGAGTGGAGCGGCGACGGGAGTGACGGGTGGCACGATGCCGGCGCCGCGGGAGAGCCCGCGTCGCCGGCCGACGGCCCCTGGCCCGGGGACCGGGATGCGTTGCTGCGGCGCATGGCGGAAAGTCTCGATCGGCTGACGCGGCGGCTGGGGCGGGAGTGGGGCCCGCTGACCCATTCCCAGTGGGCCATGCTGCGGCGTCTGCTGGATGGACCGGTGTTGGTGGGGGCCCTGGCGGAACGGTTGGACATTTCCACGGCCGGCGCCACCCGCATGCTGGACAAACTGGAGCTGGCGGGTTTCGTGTCGCGCACCCGGGCCACCGACGACCTGCGCCAGGTGGCGGCGTCGCTGACCCCGAGCGGCCGACAGGCGGTTCAGGAAGCGTTCACGGTCCACGTGGCCCGCCTGGCCACGCTGGCCGAAGCGCTGCCATCGACCGAGCTGGCCGCGTGGCTGGTGGTGCTGGAACGCATGGCGCCCCCCAAGCAGTGCCGCCGGCGCCGGCACGAGGCCACTCCGCCGCTGGCGCTGAAGGGCTAACAGTGCGCACGTTCTCTTCCTACCTCCCGGCGGCCCGTCGGCTGATGTATGCGCGCGGCCTCCGGAGCTTGGGCCAGGGCATGCTGGTGGTGAACTTTGCCCTGTACCTGCGGGCGCTGCACTGGACGGCCGGCAGCATCGGGCTGTTGCTCACCGCGTCCGGCTTGGTCGGTGCCGGGCTGGGGCTGGGCGTGGGCTACCTGTCTGACCGGTACGGCCGCAAGTCGTTTATCCTGATTTACGAATCGGTCACCGTGGCCTCCGCCCTCGCCGTGACCTTTATCACCAGTTCCTGGATCATCGTGGTGGCGGCGATGGTGGGCAGCTTCGGACGCGGCCAGAATGGCGGCGCGGGCCCCTTCGGACCGGCGGAGCAGGCGTGGCTGACTCGGACCGTCCCCGCGACCCTGCGCAGCCGCCTCTTCAGTCAGAACGCCGCCATCGGGTTCGTGGGCATGGGCCTCGGGGCGGCCATGGCGGGCATGGTGGGGCTTTTTCACCCCTGGCTCTCGGGGGCGGCTGCCTTCCGACCGTTGTTCGCGCTGGTGTTTTTGGGGTCCGGCGTCAACTTGTTCATGCTGTCGCCGCTCAAGGAAGACTACGAGCGCCCGACGCATGTGACGGCAGCCGCCCAGGCGGACGCGACGGCCGTCACGCACGAGGAGAACCGGGCGCTCTTGCGCCTGTCGGCCACCAACGCCTTGAACGGCTTCGCCGTGGGCCTCACCGGGCCTTTGGTGTCGTACTGGTTCGCGGTGCGCTTTGGCGTGGGGCCCGCCGCCATCGGAGGCCTGATGGCGGTGTCGTTTGTCGCCACCGGCTTTTCCAACCTGGCCACCGGCGCCATTGCCGAGCGGCTGGGCCCGGTGCGGTCCGTCGTGTCCATTC
>JAJYPH010000128.1 GCA_021795575.1 Bacillota bacterium | reverse complement strand
TGCCCGGTAGCGCGGCCACACCGTGGCCGCGGCGCCCTGGGAGGCCACGGACTACGTCCTGGTGCTGACGTCCCTCGCGCCCGCGGCCGCCGATGCCGCCGCGGTGCGGGAACTCTATCGCTTGCGATGGCAGATCGCATGCGCCTTTAAGCGCCTGAAAAGTTTGCTCCACCTGGACGCCTGGCGCGCCGTCGACCCGCCACGGGCCCAAACGTACCTGCTGGCCCAGTGGTTGGGGGCCGTTTTGGTGGATGCGCTGGGGCCGCCCGACCCCGCTTTTTTTCCCTACGGCTTCCCGGTCCGCCCGGATGTCCCGCGCCGTTTGGCGAATTACCCAACTGATGGGGAACGACCGGCGCCGCGCCGTACCAGGCGTCGTGTCACTCGCCGACGGGCAGCCCGGCCAGCGCGCGTGGACGAATCCGCTCCATGAACGACCCCGACTCCGCATGCTTCAACGAGATGCCATCTTCTAAGTTAGCGCGCATGCCCGTGGGACCCCCGCCCCCGGCGGGGGTCATTCCGAATCCGGCCTCTTAAACGGTGTAGGCCGGGGCGACATTTCAACCCACAGAGGTTCTTCAGTCGGTTCGTGTTCCTCAACCGTCCTCGGCGCAGCCCGGGGGTCGCATCTGGGCGTAACCGTTTCGCCGCACGCCCCTTATCCTGCGGACTTCGTCACCGGGTCAGGGACCGACCCGTCACCGCCGCTTGGGCTCACTCCCTCTCGTCGGAGAGGTTGGGCGGGTCCTCGCGTGAGGCCCGCATTTGACGTACACTCCTGGAATAACGGGTCTTACACCGTTATTCGCTGGGCGTACCGTACTTCAGGTCCATCTCCCAGAGCCGGTTGGGCACCGTCACCGTGCGGTGGACGGCGAGGGTCCGGGGCGGCCGCGGCCCGGTCGCCGGCCGCAAATGGCGCAAGCGGGGGGCCTCCCGGCACAGCCGGTACACCGGCTTCTGATTGATCACCCACGGATGCTCGCGCCTGAGCCCAGCGGTCAGCTGCCGGTACCCGTAGGCCCGCCCGGCGCCCGCCACCGCTTCGCTCAGCCACTCCGCGATCGGGCCTTCGGCCACGTGCTGGCCGCCGGTCGTATCGCGGTACCCCAGGCGCCCCCGCCAGGCGTAATACGTGGATCGCGCCACCCCCGCCAGCCGGCACAGCAAAGTTACGCGGTACCCCCGCGTGATCCCGGGGTGCGCGACGAACCAACGGTCGAGGGGGCGCGGTCGGCTTTGTTTACGAGGGCCTGGAGGAGGGCAATCTCCAGATCCTTCTCCCCCAGGAGCTCCTTCCAGTGCCGATGCTCGCCCTCCGCGGCGGTCAAGGCCGCCACCGTGGCGGGGTCGGGAATCGGCAAGCGCCCCGCCCGCGCCGCCTGGCGGACCCACTGCGGCACCAGCCGCTCCCGCAGGTCATGCCGCCGGGCGATCCAGGCCGCGTTGCGCACCTCCCGCACCTCCTGCACCACCTGGTCCCGTACCCTTTGCGGATAGACGTTCGCCCTGCTGATCCTCTCCTGGTCTCAAGGGTACGAGCCCGAAGAGATCGTGTCCACCCGGTTTACGGGGCTTGAGAGGTAACGTCGCCGCCCGACTTCAGGCGCTGCAGCACTTCGAGCGCCACGGACGTTTTTCCCGTACGCCGGGGCGCCGACAGCACGAGGCTGACGCGGTCGGCAAGCTGTTGAGTCAGCCTGTCCACGAACTGCTCGCGGTCGAGCACGTGCCCCCTACCGGCCGGGATCCCAATGGGGAACAGGGTATCCGCCACGTAGTTCCTCCTCGCGCCTCACGAAGGTGGTGCAGATGCACTATAAAATTGGTGTTGGAGGACATCGGTCAACACCAGGCGGCTGCCGGCGTGCGCTGCACCCACTGGCGCAGCGCGGGTGAGCCGCCCGCGGTGAGCATGTCCCGCGCCGCGGCGACGCGCCGGGCGTCGGGCCCGAGGTGCAAGGCGCGATACACCCCTGAACATTCGGCTAGCGTCTCCTGGATAGTGCTGTCGGAGGAACCGTCCCAGGCGCCGGCCAAAGCCAGCGGGTCGCGGATCCACGCCGTCAGCACCGATCCGTCCCGGTCGCGCAGGTGGGTCAAGATCTCGCGACCCAGTGCCCGTGCGCTCTCCACGCGGTCGAGGGTGAGGAGCGCGAACATTTCCAGGCGAGCGGCCCGCGCGAACGCCATGACCTGGCCGTCCCCCTGAAAGGACAGCCGCGACCGGCGCATGGCCGTCAGTCCGGTCGGGTCTCCACCGGAAACGGCGACGAGCCCCGCTCCCAGTTGAGCGGCGGCCGCAGCTGCAACGTCTCCCGTGCCCTGCACCAACGCACCGGCCTGCAGGAATCGGGCGAGGGCGTCGCCGGGCGCACGGACCGCGATGCCAAACCCCTGACCGCTCAACGCAAGGGACGCCCAGACCGCGTACCCCCGCCCCAAGGCCTCGTCGGCCACACCGTGAAACATGCGGTGGGCTCGCGAGCCACAACCCATGAGCACCAACGCCCAGGCTTGACCGATGTCTGAACGCCACCGGGTCTCGGGCGGCGAGGCGGCGCTGGTGCCGTGCAGGTAAGCGCGCCATGCGCGTTCGGGTTCGCCCATGTGCAGGGACACTTCCGCGATGCGGAGCCACAGCCCCGCGGTCGATGCCGCTGACGGCTGGAGCGCGTCCACGGCCCGGTGATAGGCAAGCAGGGCACGAGCCGGATGACGCCGTTCCCACCATCCCTCGGCCCACTGGGCCAGGCACCAGGACTCCTGGTCGCGATCGCCCATGGCCCGGGCCAGGACCAGGGCGTCACGCAGGGCGTGGTGCCACTCCCGCCAGTCGGAAGCCCTGCGGCGACTGCGCGCGCGCTGTTGCAGGTGCCGTAACCGGCGCTCATCGTCATCCGCGCCCTGCAGGAGATCGGTCGGCGAGACGCCGAGGCGCGCGGCGAAGTGCGCGATGGCTTCGCGGGACGGATGAAGGGTGCCATGTTCCACCTGGCTCACGTACGATCGGGAATACCGAGGAGAGCCCAGCTGTTCTTGTGTAAGGCCCTGCCGATGACGAAGATCGCAAATCTTTTTTCCAGTCACAGCGGAAGGCCCCCTTTGCGTCCGTTAGCCGGGCTGAACAACGTTATGACTTGCGTCATCAGCAGAATATCTTACGATTGAAACGGATCGTATTCCAGCAAGGCCCATGATTCAAGTACGGCGACGTAAGGAGATGGCGTGATGAAGCACGTGAGGGACATCGTGGGGCTTGCCGCGGGACTCTTGCTGGCGGTAGGCATGGCGAGCCCGCCCGCCCGCCGCCGCCGCCACACCTCAGACGGTGGGCGGAGGGGGTTGCGGCGGCACCAGTCTGGCCATCGTATATGTGTCCAACGGGGTGAACACCGACACCGATTGCATGGGGGGCACGACCGGCGGCGGCTCCGACATCGGCAACTACCAGTTCAACTGGACGCAGACCGTCACGGTCTACAGCTCATCGCACATGTATCTCAACAGCGCGAAAGTTAGCGCCGGTGCGTACACCGGGACCGGCGTGGCATACTATGGTCCGTATTACGTGATTCGCGGCAGTCAAGCCGGGGTGTACTACGCCGGGTTTCTCTGCAAGCCCATCTCATATTCGGTCGGGGTGAGCGTGGACCTTGGCGCAACCGGACTCTCCAACAGCAACCCCCTGTACAGCGACCTGTGGGTCTACTCGGGGTCGCCCGGGATTTGTCCCTCCAGCAATTTCAGTGTGGCCAAACCACGCTACCTATACCAGTACAACTGATCCCGAATGCGTTCCGGCCATGACCGGATCCATGCGATTGCAGAGGAGGAACCGTCATGATGGACGACACCCACCTGCTCCTGGCTTTAGTGGGGTTTGGCTCCAGCCTCGTCATCCTGGCCGGGTGTGGAACCGCGGCCAGCGCTCCCCACCCGGCGTCGCATCCCAAGCTCCGCACCCAATCGTTCTTCGATCCCTCGCTCGCCAATGCGGACCAGTACGTGACATTTCACGTCACTAGGCCGTCGCAGACCGAGGGCTATCAGCCGAAGAACATCTATGTGACGCTGCCGCCCAAGGCGTCGTTGCGACCGAAAGACACGCAAATCACACTCACGTACCAAGGGACCTCAGGGACGTTTCAGTTGATGGAAACGACGCTCCCGATGCAGATTGGCGGGTCCGGGGTACGGACGGCGTCCGTGGAGGGGCACACGATTCAGTCGCAGGCGCTCACGGTGGGGACCGGCGAGCCCAGCATCACCGTCCAGACAAGGTACCACGGCGTATCGTACCAGCTGACCGCCGTGGAAAAGACGGGCTCCACCCCCATGTCCGCGGCCACGGCGGACGCCATTTTGCTGTCGGCCTTGCCTTAAACACCGCTCCCCTTGGGCCATGGCGCAAGACAGCGGGCCCCCGGGGACCCGCTGTCTCTAGCCTGAATGCGATGCGTGCCTACGAAGATCCCAGGTTGACCCCGACGTTGGCGTTGGCCGATGCGGACAATCCCAGCGCCAAGCCCCCGTGGCCCTTCGCGTGGCCGTTGGCGTGTGCGGCCCCTTGGGCATGCGCGCTGGCCTGGCTGTGGGTGGATCCCGCCGATTGACCCTGGGGTGAGGCGTTCACCACGCCCTGGCCGTGCGAGGATGCTTGGCTGTTGGTGCCGGCGTTGGTGCGGCCCGACGCCGACGTGGACGTCTGGCCCGCCGGCACCTTGGTGCGGCCGGTTTCCTGCAGCAGCATCACTTGGCCCTGGGCATTGAACACCACGCGTACCAGTGTACCGGCGGTGAGGGTGCTCGAGGCCGCCGCCGTCGTGCCGGACGCGGTGCGCACCATGGCGGACGCGGCCAAGGGAGCCGTGAACGTCGTGCCCCCGGCGTAAGACAACTGCACGCCGCCGGTGGACATACCCTCGTAGGTTTCCCACGCACTGGTGCTCTGCAGCTGGACGGCGGTCACCATGCCCTTGCTGAGGGTGAGGTGCACGCGCTCACCGGGGAAGAGCATGGTGCCCGCGTACGCTTGTCCCTGGTAGGTCACCTTGGCGTTAGCCGCCATCGTGTACGATGCGCCTGATGCCATCGTGAGGGTCGCGGTGGACTGCACCGACGACAGGGTGGTGACGGTGAGCAGCGGCCGGACGTTGGCTTGTCCCCCAAACATCGCGACCAGGCCAGCGACGTTCCCCGAAAAGGTGGAGGAGCTTTGCAGCGTGTTCGACGTGCTGGTGGTGGCCGTTACCGCTAGCGGCGCGGAGAGCACGCCCTCTACCTGCGCCATGGGCGCGCCGACCTGGGTGGTGGAGTGCGTGGACACCTGCACCCCACCGGCGGCGGTCAGTGCCGCTGAGCCGCCGCTCTGGCTTTGCCCCCACAGGCTCGTTCCGGGTGACGGGTGGGCAAACGCCACGGTGGACAGCGCTGGCACGGCGAGCAGGGTGGCTCCGGCCAGCAGGCCGAGCGTAGTTCGCTTACTCATGAAACAGCCTCCTGTCATGCTGGGACTCCGGCATACCGTTGGAAATCGCTATGAAGTTCGTCGACGGCTTGGACTTTGGGGGGGTCGGCGTCGCGCATCCGACCGCTTTGGGCCATAATTATGGGGATGGGAGGTGGGGGATGGCGCGGCTTCTCATCATCACCGGGCAGTCGGGGGCCGGCCGCACGCTGATCCTGCGGGCGTTTGAGGACCTCGGCTACTTCTGCGTGGACAACCTGCCGCCCGCGTTGCTGTTGCGGTTTGCGGAGCTGGTTCGCAAAGCGCCTGAAGTGGTGGGGGCGGCCATCGTCATCGACGTCCGCGGCGGGAACTTCTTTCAGGACGTGGAACAGGCACTCGACGACCTCACCGAGGCGGGCCAACCTTATTCGCTGCTGTTCCTCGAGGCGGAGGAGACGGTGCTCATCCACCGCTACAAAGCGTCGCGCCGGGCCCATCCCCTGGGGTCCCGCACCTCGTTGACGGAGGCCATCCGCCAGGAGCGCGCACGCTTGGAGGATCTCCGCGGCCGGGCCGACGTGGTGCTGGATACGTCGAGTCTGACGCCGCACCAGGCGCGCGACCGCGTGGCGCAGTTGTTTGCGCTGGATCCTGGTGGCTTGCCGTTTCAGGTGCGCGTGGTGTCCTTTGGGTACAAACACGGGCTGCCGCTGGATGCGGACCTGGTGTTTGACGTGCGCTTTCTGCCCAACCCGCACTATGAGGCGGAGCTCCGCCCCCGCATCGGCACCGACCCCGCGGTGCAGGACTTCGTCCTCAATTGGCCGGTGACCCAGGGCACGCTGGCGCGTCTGTCGGAGCTGCTCGACTTTCTGGTGCCGCTGTACCGCCACGAAGGCAAGGCATCCCTCGCGGTGGCCATCGGGTGCACGGGGGGCCGCCACCGGTCCGTGGTGGTAGCCGACCGCCTGGCCAGCTATTTGGAACGGCAGGGCGTGCCGGTTGAGGTGGAGCATCGCGACATCGGGACCTCGCCCGACGGCGACGACAGCCTCGGGAGCCGGCGGTAGTGTGGCGTTGGCTGGCCCCGGGGCTGCGTCTCAAGCGCTACCTGGCCATGGTGGGCGTCGGCCTGTTGGCCGTGGGCGCCGCCATTGCACTGGAGTCCGGCGAAACCACCGCGCCGTTTCGGGCGTGGACTCGGCACGGCGACCTGCTGGTGTGGGTACTGCTCGTGGGCATCGCCCTCGTGCTGGTGGGCGCGCTGCAGCTGGTCCGGTCGCTGGCCCAGGCGTTTGATGTCTCCGAGGATTCCCTCGCGCGCATGCTGCTGGTGCGGCGGCGCGGCGCCCGCGGCCCGAAAGTGGTGGCCGTGGGCGGGGGCACGGGGCTGCCGGCGCTGCTCCGAGGACTCAAAGACTACACCGCGAATCTCACGGCCATCGTGACGGTGGCGGACGACGGCGGCAGCTCGGGGCGGCTCCGCGGGGCGATGGGCATGCTGCCGCCGGGCGACCTGCGCAACTGCCTCGTGGCGCTCGCCGATGCGGAGCCCTTGATGCGCGACCTCTTTCAGTATCGATTTGATCAGGGGGAACTCCGCGGGCACAGTTTTGGCAACTTGTTTCTGGCCGCCATGCGGGAAACCACGGGCGACTTTGTCACGGCGCTGCGCGCGTCGTCGCGCGTGCTGGCCGTGCGCGGCGACGTGTTTCCCGCCACGCTGGACTCCATCGAGCTGGTGGCGGAGTTGGCGGACGGTTCGGTGCGCCGGGGCGAAAGCGTGATCGGGCAGAGCCCGGACCGGATCCGGCGGGTGTGGCTCGATCCCGGCGATGCCACGCCGCCGGTGGAAGCCGTCCGGGCTATTCTGAACGCGGACCTTCTGGTGCTGGGCCCGGGCAGCCTCTATACGTCGGTCATCCCGAGCCTCTTGATCGGGCCCATAGCCGAAGCGGTGCGCCAAACGCGAGCCGCCACCGTGTACGTCGCCAACGTAATGACGGAGCCGGGCGAAACCGGCGGCTATTCGGCCTATGATCACTTCAAGGCCCTGGAGGACCACGTCGGCCCCGGCATCATTGACGCGGTGCTCATCAACGATGAGCCGGTGCCCGATGAGGTGTTGGACCGCTACCGCGCCAGCGGGGCCGAACCGGTGGGGCGTGGCACCGGGTTCCCACGCCGCGTGGTGGTGGTCCACGCTCCCGTGCTGGACGTGGCGGGGGTGGTGCGGCACAATTCGGACCGCGTAGCGCGCGCCACGCTTCGGCTGCTGCTGCGGCTCAAGCCGGACTGGGCCCGGCGGCGCCCCTGGGAGGGTCTCATGCTGGACCAGCGACTCAGGCAGGCACAGGAGGAGGACGCGCGTGCGCACGGATTGGTCCCACACCCGCGAGGTGAAGGCCGAGCTCAGCCGAGTCGCGTGGAAACGCGCCGATGAGGCCCGGGCCGAGTTGGCCGGTCTCATGGGCACGTTGGGTGCCGATGGCCCGCTCGAGCTGTCGTCCCCGGTCGTCGCCCGGCGCGCCTTCGCCCTCGCCAAAGCCCTGGGCCTCGCGCCCCAACTGCGGTCGGAGCCACGCCGCCGCCGCTACACCGTGACCCTGTCGCGTACCCCCCTGCATCATCCGACGGGCCGAGAGCCACGGGCGCTGCTGCGCGGCGCGGTCCTGGCCCGGGGCTACGTGGCGGCCCCGGGCCGGCCTTATCATCTAGAGGTGGTCGCGCCGTCGCCCGCATGGGCGTCGGTGCTGCAGGCGGCCATGGCGCAGCTGGGCGTCGCCGCCCCGGTGGCCACCCGGCGTCAGCGCTCGGTCGTCTATGTCAAGGACCACGAACAGGTGGCGGCGCTCTTAGCGCATTTGGGCGCGCATCGGGCGCAGCTCAGGCTGGAGGCCGAGTCCGTGGTCCGGTCGATGAAGGGCGAGGTCAACCGGCGGGTGAATGGCGAGGCGTCCAACCTGCGCCGGGCCGTGGAGACCGGCGTGGCACAGGAACACGCGCTCCTGGCGCTGGCCGGCCAGGGGGGCTGGGATGCGTGGCCGGAAGCGTTTCGGCGCTTGGCCCAGCTGCGGCTGGACCATCCCGACTGGACGCTGGAGCAGCTGGGCCGCGCGATGGTGCCGCCGCTCACCAAGCCGAGTGTGGCCTATCGGCTGCGGCGAATGCTCACCGGCGTCCCCCCACAGCCAAGACCGCTCGGGGGGGTGCGGGGAAGACAGAGTCGGCGGTGAGTGAGTGAACCCCGCCGTCCCCGGTTGGTCGGCGGCCTTCGCTTGACTGGTCTAAGCGGTTTAGCCAACATGTTAGCCAGAGACGTTGTTCTACGGGGCGGTGGGGCGATGGCTCTGGTGGTGAACATGCACGACGCGAAGACCCACTTGTCTCGATTGGTCGCACGAGCTGCGGCCGGGGAGCAGATGGTCATCGCGCGCGCAGGCCGGCCTGCCGCTCGCCTCGTCCCGTACGTGGAGGCGCCGCGGCGTCCAGGTGTGTTCAAGGGGAGCATTCGCTTGGCGCCGTCGTTTGACGACCCGTTGCCCGAAGAGTTGTTTAGTCCGTGGCCCAAGAGTTAGACCTTCTCCTGGACACGCACGCCCTCCTGTGGTGGGCCTAGGATCCCAGGCACTTGTCCATCCGAGCCCTCGAAGCGCTGGCTGAGCCTCGGAACCGCCGCAGGATGACCGTGGTCTGGGTGTGGAACTCGCCGTCAAAGATGCTTCGGGCACATCGAAAGCACAGGCGGCGGGCCTTTCACCCCAGGATATATAGTTTGGACAACTTGCCGGAACGCTGGACGGGCGAACGAGCCATGCTTCGGTTTCTTGTGAGGGCAACAGGCTCTGGCCCCGTTGCTGATTCGCTACGTCCTTCTGAGGACGGCATGGCGCAATGCGGCGAAGGCACTTTGTACTTGTGGTTTGCTGTAGGCGCCGTCGTTACTGCCGAAGACAAGATGCCTGCGCCGATGCCGTTGCCCGTATGAAAGGAGCCTGTCTCATGGCTACCCATGTGTTGCCGTGTGAGCCCGTCGATTTCGATGCCATCCAGTCCGGCGCGAAGACCGTGGACCTTCGGGAAAAGGACCGCGACTACGCGATCGGTGATAGCCTCCGTCTCCGCGAGTGGAACCCCGATCTGGGCACGTACACGGGCCGCGCCGTGCGCGTCACCGTCACGCATGTGTGGGAGGACGCCGCCGCCCGCTGGATTCAGTCCGGGGTCGTGGCACTCTCCCTCGGGGACGCCTGGATTGACCACGATCCACCGACCACCCGCATCATCAACCTGCGCGACCCGGCCGCTGTCGAGGCGGCCAAAGCCGATGGGACCTACGTGCGGGTGGATCGGCGCACCCGGTGGGGCAATCCCTTCAAGATGGGTCCGGGTGTCAGTCGGTACGATGCCATTCGCCAATACGCCGCCCATCTGAAGACTCGGCCGGATCTGCTGGCCGACTTGCCTACACTCAAGGGTAAAGCCCTCGCGTGTTGGTGTGCCCCGGATGCCTGCCATGCGGAGGTGCTCCGGGCCAAGGTCGAGGAAGGTCCCGAGGCCGTCAGCATTTCGGAGATGGTGGGCATATGCCCCGACATGACCGGCGGGTTGCCCACCGAGGAGTACATTCGGCGACTGTGGGAGGGCGACGCCCCGGCCGGCGCCTGAGTCAGTGCGTCGGCATGCCACGCGGCGAGAAGGGAGCCTCCGCATGGACGAAGAGAAGGTTCAGGCCCTGGTTGCCTACGTGTTGGCCGCGGCTCCGCGGGGCGTGCTTCAGGCGCACATCGTTAACCGCCTGTACCTGATCGACGTGGAGTGGTTGCGCGCCACCGGGTTCGCGCTCACGGGTGCGGCGTGGGTCCTCCGTGGCGGCGGACCCTGGGACGAGCGCGTTGGGCGCATTGTGATGGATATGGGCCCCAGTAGCGCCACGGAACCCTTGTCGGCGGCGGAACGCATGGTCGCGGACGAGGTTGGGCGCATCGGTGACTCGCACGCCCTGGAAGAAAAGGTATCCCAGACCGAACCGATCAGGAGCGCGCGGGAGGGCCAGCGCCTTGA
>JAJYPH010000009.1 GCA_021795575.1 Bacillota bacterium | reverse complement strand
CCAGCTCTGGGCGAAGCCGGGCATTCTCGCGGACCAGGGCCGGTGGCGGCTTGCGCCCCCGCGGCTGCCCCAGGGCCGCGCGGGCGCCGGCCGCCCGTTGGGCCCGCCAGGTGGCCAGGTGGGACGAATACAACCCTTCGCGGCGCAACTAAGCACCAATGGCGCCCGGCTCGGTGCAGGCATCCGCTTCGGCCAGAATGCGGAGCTTGTAGGCCGCCGAAAACGGACGCCGGTAGGCCCGCACTTCAATCTCGGTCTCTTCAGCTCGAATCGCCACGGACATCATCTCGAAGCGTCATTGTAGCAGAGGTCTCTGCCCACAACTACCATGGCACAGAGGGGTCCCTGCGATCTCCACCGACTCCGTCCCTCCCGCCGCCGGAAAAAACACTACGGGTGATCTAGCGTTCCGCCTCCGGAGGCCGGTCCTCCAGCGCCATGCTAGCGATTGAGGCTTCTATGCTTCGGAGCAAGACCGGGATCTCGGTCTGCACAATGTCCCAGATCTGTTCGAGATGCACATCATCGTACCCGTGGATCAGGAGGTTCCGAAGCGCCGTGGTGTGGCGCCAGGGGATCGCCGGGTGCCGGGCCTGCACAGTGGGATCTATTCGATTGCCAGCCTCGCCGATGATCTCCAGCTGCCGAACCACCGCACTTTGTTTTTCGTCGTTCTCTGCAAACATCTCCCAGGAGACCCCACCGGTATAGCGTTCAGCGATGGCAGGCGTCCCGCATGTGGATGAGATACAGCAGCACTTGGTGTTGCGACGTAGATGACCACCTTCCTGTTGAGAACGTCCTGGGCAATCAGGGGATGCAGGGCATCGGCCGGAACAAGATCCACTGGTCGATGGAGGAGGTCTTCCAGGGCGAACTGCATATCGAACAGTTCGAAGAGCCGCAAAAAAGGACGGTCCGGTTGGAAGGTAATCAACACGTCAATGTCGCTCGCCGCCGTGAAATCGTCGCGCAGGACGGACCCGAAGAGGGCGAGTTCCTGCACCTGGTGGCGCTCCGCGATCGCTGTGAGGGCCGCTGCATCGACGGCGACTGGCAGATGAGTCGGAACATGGACTTGGGCCATCGGTGTCTCCCCCCTTCGGGCACCGCAGTGATTGCTGTCATTCTACCACGGGAGTCCGGCAGTTCTACGCCGAGAGTCTTTGGGGCCAAAGTGGGGAGGGGCGGTCGGGAACACGCTCGGTGTTCCCGCCGGTATCGGCCGTAGCGATGAGGAGAGAGGGGCCGCGCATCCGGTGGCAAACTCGGCGAAGGAGGGAGCGGGCGACCACGCGGGGAGCGCTATAGGTGGATCGGCTCCAGCGTCGTGGCGCAGCAACAGCCTTGGAAGGCGCGGATACTGGGTGCTGGTCCCCCACGCCCACACCCGGATCAGGCTAGTGGCCCAGTGGGGAGACGGGCCATCGCGTGGATGCCTCTCCTCGTCTGGACTTCCGGTGAGCGTCGCTGCCGTTGTGCCCTCCACCCTGACCGCGGTCTGCTGGAGCTAAAATCCCAGAATCGGAGTCACGTACCGTATAGTGTGTAAAAGCGCCCGGGAGGTGATGCCAACGAACGGCAGCCACTGACCTCGATCCCCTCGTTAGAGGCGCGATAGCGTGAGCGCGAGCGGAACACCAGCAGAGGCTGCATTTGTGTACCACTCCTTCTCGACCGGCTGTTGCCCCAGGCCCCACGCGGGACCAGTGGAGCCCAGTCGAGACGGCATTAGCTGACCTCGTCCGGAAGGGCTGCCTCTGCCAACGATCGCGCCGGCCGCACCAGGCGCTGCGCGGTCTGCCGGGCTCGCTCGTCCATGGCGGCGCGAAGCACCCGGTCTGCCGCCTCAAGATCTCGGGGCTCCACGAGGGCTGCAAGGCTGCCGTTCTGCTCTCGGATCACGGCGATGACCGCGTCTGCGTAGGCGGCGCCCGCCGGGGTGAGGGACACGTTGACGCGGCGGCGGTCGGTCACGTCCGGGTCAGTGGCGGCATACCCGCGAGCCATGAGTCCGTCTACCACCTTGCGGCCAGCCTGGCGTGAGATGCCGAACCGCTTGCCCACCTGCGTGATGGGAACGGGCCCGGAGGCGAGTAACCTCATGGCCCAGGCATCGGTGCGGCGGTAGCCTGGGTAGCCCTGCGCCTCGAGAGCGTCGGCCATCTGGGCCACCCAGCTTGCGCGCGCCAGCGCTAGAAGGTCGCCGAATCCGTACGGGTCGCTTGACAGTGTACTCATAAGCCTATCATACTCCCATATAGGCAACCTGGTTGCGTATATGGGAGGCGCCCCGTCAACAAACGTGGCTGGTTCTCACAGTGTCCGTTTGCGTAGCCGCAGGCGACTTCTCCGGCCCGATCCCGGGTCCTTGACCGTTGGAGGGTGTCCGACGGGCTCAGAGAGTCCGACGTTGTTTGGCGTAAGAGGGGGAGACCATGAGGACCGCACCGTCGTTCTACCTGCGGGACGCTGCCAGGCTGGTGGTGGTGGGTGTCGTGCTGTATGCCGGCATCGACGTACTCCTGCATTTCCTGGAACCTAATCTGAGCCTGCTCCACAATGCCGAGAGCGACTACGGTCACGGCGGTCCTTACGCCTGGGTGATGGACGCCAATTTTCTGATACGGGGTGTGCTGTCGCTGTTGGCCGGTGTGGTCCTGTGGCGGACGCTGTCGGCGACCGCCCTCGCGCGCGTGGGGATTGTCCTAGTCGGCCTGTGGGGCGTGCTGTCCGGTCTCTTGGCGTTTTTCCCCGACGACCTGGAGGGGGCGCCCCCAACCCCACATGGTGTCATTCACCTGGTTCTCGCCATGCTGGCGTTCATCAGCTGTGTCGTGGGCACGCTCCTGCTGACGATGGCCCTGCGCCGAGCCGGACGCGTGTCCGTCATGGTGGTGGCGGTCTGGGTGATAGCAGCGCTGGCGTTCCTGGCCTTGGGGCGGAGCGGATTTCACCCACACAGCCTCGGAGGCCTCGAAGAGCGCATCTTCATCGGCGCGGAGTTGCTGTGGATTGCCTTGGTCATGATGTTTGTCAGTGGGCCGTCGGCGGGCCGCACCCGTGCAGTTGAGGCTATGTCTAGCCCCGAGCCCGAGCCGTCCGCCGCCGTCAAGCGAAAGGACGCGTGAGAACGTCGCCCGTGTTAGATCTACGGGGCTGGAGCCTACCTCGACACCACCACGTCGTGCTGATGTGCTGCGGACGTCTTGGTTGACTGCGGCCACCACGGGTGGTTGGGCCAAGTGCTGGCGCGGCAGCGGCCGCCGCGCCGACGCTGTTGGTCCCGCACATCCGCATGAATCCGCGTGCGTTCACGGCGGTGCCTCGCCCAGCCGAGCCGGAGTCAGCGTGTTCAGTCCCCCGCGTGTCGCCCGGAATCACCCTGACCCCGCAACTGTCTTTGGAGCGCTGGCAGGTCGTGTGTCACAATGTCCCACACCGTATCAAGGTCGACATCTGCATATCCGTGTATGAGGACGTTTCTCAACGCTTTGAGACGCCGGGCCTCAATCTCCGGATGGGCTTGGCGAAACGCCTCCGATAGACGTCCCGCGGCCTCCCCGGCAATTTCCAGCTGCCGGATAATGGCGGACTGGACGAATTCATCGCTCATGAACTCGGCTTGGGTTACATGACTCGCCCAGTTGATGGCGTTCGCAATGGGGTTTTGAATATGGCCGACATAGAGCTCCTCATGATGACGCGACATAGATCGTTTGTGCCTCCTGCAAAACTTCCTCCCGAATCATGCGGTTAAGAAACTTTGGTTTAACGAGATCGACCGGCCGGCCCCACATGTCCTCCAAAGCTAAGAGGAGGTCGATCCACCTCATACCGCGGGCCGGGGAGGCTGGCTGCAACGTACACAAGACGTCGATGTCGCTCTGGGCATGAAAATCATTTCGCAATACGGATCCGAACAGACGGAGTTCTTGTACTCCAAAGCTTTGGCAAATTCTTCTTAACTCATCGCGATGTAATTCGATTGAGAGAGTGTGGGGTTCAATTTTCACGACGACGTTCCTCCTGCAATCTCGCGGCCGACATCACCCGCTAGTGCTACTGCCGCGGAGCATCCCTCGGACTCGGAGGCAAAACAACTGTTGGTAGTCTACCACGCGGGCATCCGCCGCGATCACGTGCACTAGGTCGCGGTGATGCCCTCAGGACGTCTAGGAGCGACCGGCTTGTTGGCAATCGAGGGGGCTGCGGCCAAGTTGGCCAGCCGAGGTAGGTCGTTGGCGGCGGTGGCCCACACGATCTGGACATCGACGTTGGCGTAGCCGTGCGTCTGATGGTTTCGCATGGAACGCATCTCGGTCCACGGCCAGTCCGGATTAGTGGACCGAAACGCGTCGCTCACGCGCTTGACCGCTTCACCTACGATTTCGAGCTGGCGAATGACGCCGTCCTGGACCAGTTCATTGTCCAGGAAGTCATCCCACGTGAGGCGGTCGACGTATGAGGCGCACGGTGCGCGGCGTCGTGGATGTGTCCGAGGTAAAGCGCGTCAGTGTGTTGCGACATACAGCACCCGCCGCTGGCGCAACACATCGGCCGCGATATACGGCGACAGCGTGTGCTTTAACACGAGATCGACGCGCGATGAAATAACCGTTCCAGGTCGTCCTCCATCTGGGCAAGGACCGCAAACGTCAGCTGGCGGGTGGGCAGCACGTCGATGTCGCTTTCGGGAGTAAAGTCCTCGCGCAGGACCGAGCCGAACAGGCTGAGCTCCCGGACCGCGTTCTGCTCACAGAACGTGCGGAGCGCACCCTCCGGCACGTCAACCCGGATGGGCCGGGTTCGGTATGGGCCCTGGAGCCTCCAGGGCACATCGCCACCTCACCTCATTCTCGTTTCCGTGCAACCGCCGCCGTCTCCGACCCAGCTGCGGCCACCGCTGGGTGCCTACCCGCTGGATCTATCTATCCCCGAGCCACTTCGGCCCCTTTGACCGCCGCGCAGTCGGCGCACAGGCCGTGCAACTCCACCTGGTGGAAGTTCACGCGGCAGTGGTTGTCGCGTCCCAGCTGCGCCATCGCTTCCGTCAAGTCGCAGTTGTAAAGATCCACCACGCGGCCGCAGGCGCTGCACACCAGGTGGTCGTGGTGGGACCGAAACGGCTCGCGCAGCTCGTAGCCCACCGACTGGTGGTCCACCAGCACGGGGTGGGTCACGCCGATGGCGGAAAATACCTCCATGATGCGGTACAGCGTAGGTACGCTCAAGCCATCGTCCTGGAGATGCGTGGCCAGCTCGGGCACCGACAGCGGGCGCGCGCTTTGCAGCAGGGCGCGAAACACCGACAGGCGGTTCGGGGTGACGCGCAGCTCGTGGGCCTGCAGGCGCTCGCGCAAGAGCGCCTCCGCGTCAGAGTTCAGCACGCTCACGTGGTTACCTCCTCCCGCCCGACGCTGGTCGGGGCATCCTCGCCAAATCGTCGCGCCGCCTCGGTCCGACTGGACCAAAAGGCCCACACGGCTACACCGAACAGCGCGGGCACCGCCAAGAAGAACCCGGCTCCCAGGTTGTGCAGATTGTGCACCTGGATGGGGGTCACGATCACGATATGCGACACCAGGCTAGGTGCCAAGATGCCTAAGCCGGCCACAGCCATAAACGCTATCCCCCCGCCCGTGAGGGTTTTGCCGCTCATGGAACGGGCGACAAATTCGCGCGCGGCGGCGGTCAGGCGGCGGCGCGCCATCCACGCGCCAAAGGCACTGCCCAGGATCATCTGCATAATCATGGTGCCCAAGCCGAACAGGAGACCGGGTACCCAGCCCACCCAGGCGCTGGGCATGGTGGGGGCCAGCACCGTGTAGATGATGACGGCAAACGCCCCGATGCCCCACCCCGCAATGAAGCCGTGCACCAGCGGCATGTAGGGCGGAGCCGACCGTGGCCCGTCGTCATTCGGGCCGTGGCGGCCGGCGGACCAGTGCAGCGGGTGGCCACGGTGCAGGATGTACAGGCCGGACGCCGCCATGACCAGACCCACCACCGCGTACACGTCGTACTGCCACCGCGTCGCAAATTCGAAGCTGGAGAGGGCCAGAAACGCCAGCTCCGACGCAATCGCCCGCTGGAGTGTGAACGCCGCCGAAAACAGAAAGCCCACGCGGCGGCCCGCTCGGCTCGAGTAGCTGCCCACCGCATAACTAAATGTAATCGGCCACGTGTGCTCATCGGGCGTGATGCCGTGCACCATCCCCAGCAGCAGCGCCGTGGGCAGCACCAGCAACAGGGTTAGGTGATCCGGGTTCCAGAGATTCATGGCTTGCCTCCTCGCCGCCACTCAGCCGCACATGAAAGAAACTTGCATCTGCAGTATGTACGCGTCCGAGGCCGATGTCAAGCAGCCGCCGTGCTGAGCCGGGTTTAGACGGGACCTCATGCTGTCGCTGTCATGGGGTCTAGACGCCGTGAGGTCGACAGATCGGAAAGGGCGGGACGACGCCATCAGTGCTCGAGGGGGTGGATCGCGTGAGCTACGTCAGAAAGCAACCCTATCTCTCGTCGGCGCAGGAACAGGCGTGGCAACGCCTAGCGCGTGCCGAGGGTCGGTCGGAGGCCGATGTCATTCGCGAGGCGCTCGGTGAATACCTGCAGCGGCGGACGCGAAGCTCCCATCCGTTCTTGGACCTCATTGGCATGGTCCGGTCGGGCGCCGGTACTGGCAGTGCTCACCACGATGACATCTATGACCGGCAGTAGTGGTCGCATGAGTCTTTTCATTGATACCGGCGCGTTTATCGCGCTGTTCGATGCGTCTGACCACCATCACGCGGAGGCCGCGCAATACAACCGCGCTCCGGACGCTCTCGCGGTTCAGCAGGTCACCAGTGTGGGCGTCGTCGGGGAAACATATACCTGACTGAGATACCATCGCAATGTCGCGGCAGCGCTGCGATGGCTGCACGCCGGGGATCAGGCAGTCGCCGACCATGGACTGGTCGTCCTCTTTCCGGACCCGGACGTGGACCGTGATACGCGCCAAAATATCAGCCGCTACGCCGACCAGGAATTGTCGTACGTCGATGCGCAGTCCCTGGCATTCATAGAGCGCGAGGGCGTCGACACGGTCTTTGCGTTCGACCACCACATGTTGCTCAGCGGCCGCACCGTGATGCCGCGCGCCGGCGGGTAGGCGGCGGCCGCCCTTTACACAAGGCAGGGGCCCGAGCGTGGCTCGGGCCCCTGAACCGGGAAGGGGGTCTAGCCAGCGGCGGACTGGCGCGTGACTCCCACTTCGAACTCGCTCTCCCGCGACACCTCTTCCAGGGACCGCCCGGCGGGTTCGGGCAGCGTCAAGGTCAGCAGGAAGCCCACGACCGCGAAGGCAAACGTGATGGTCAGAGTGCCCGCCAGCCCCAGGGAGGCGGCCAGCAGCGGGAACACGAACACCCCAATGAACGCGCCGGCCTTGGCGATGCCGGCACTGAGCCCGTGGCCCGTGGTGCGCAGGTTCACCGGATACAGCTCACCGGACAGGACGAACGTCGTCGTGTTGGGCCCAAACTCGGCGAAGAAGTACGACAGGCCGTACACCAGCAGGAAGGGAATGAGGGTAGTGGTCAACCCGGGAATGACCCCCATCGCCAGGAACGCCAGCCCCATGACGGCGAAGCCAATCAGCTGGAGGCGGCGGTGCCCGATCTTGTCCATCTTGGAAAACGCCAGGAAGTATCCGGGGACCGCCGCCAGAGCAAACACGAACAGCGTCCAGGCGGTGCTTTGCAACAGGCTGGCGTGCGGCGCGACCATCTTGAGAATCAGCGGGGTCGAGATGCTGTTGCCGTAGTAGGCGTAGTCAAACACAAACCAGGTACCCGCGGTGCCCAACAGCGTCAGCAGATAGGGCCGCAGGTTGGCCCGCACCCGGCTCTCCGACTGCGACGAGGCCGTGACGGTCTGCCCGGAGTACTGGCGCGTGGCCTCGGCGGCCTGCGCCGTTTCCCCACGGACCCGAGCCAGGTAACGCGGAGATTCTGGCATGCGGCGCCGCAGCAGAATCACACCCAGGGCGGGAATGGCACCGAGACCCAGCAGCAGTCGCCACGCCAACTCGGCTGGTACGCCCGCCGCCAACAGCGCCAGGGCCACGACCGGGCCGGTGACCAGACCGACGGCCTGCATGGAGAACACCATGCCCACCAGCCGGCCCCGGTCCTTGGTGTTGGCGTATTCGCTCATCAGCACGGCGGACACGGGGTAGTCGCCGCCGATGCCAATCCCCAATACGAAGCGGATCGCAATCAGCCATAGGATGCTGGGAGCAAAGGCCGAAGCCAGCGCGGCGATGGCCATGATGCCCGCCTCCACGCCGTAGATGCGCTTGCGACCCCAGACGTCGGCCAGTCGACCAAAGAGGGTCGCTCCCAAAAAAGCCGCCAAGAGAGCCGTGGAGGACAAGAGTCCCAGCTGCCACGTGGCCGGGTGCCACGTGGCCTTGATGAGGACGGCGGCGACTCCGATGACGAAAAGGTCGTACGCGTCGGTGAAAAACCCCATGCCGGCCGTCATCATGGCCTTCAGGTGGAACAGGCTCAACGGGGCGTTGTTCAGCGCGTCGGTCAGGCTGTTCGTCGAATGCGCTGACGCGGTGTCTCGCGTGTCCACGGGTGCCCTCCTTTGGGTGTGGGTGTGGGTGTGTGTCGTCTGCGCCGCATGCGTCGTATGGCGCGCCGACGGTTGATAAGTCTGGGCCCAGTGTGGGGCGCGCCCGTGAACAGCGCGTGATGGTTTCATAAAGGGATGGTGAGATTCCGATTAACATTGTGTGAAGGCCCCGGTCTCGGGGATGCCGCCAGCCCTACCCCGCCTCCCGTCGGGGACGGCGAGGCGGGGTGGCGTCACCCCGCGCAAAGGGGCGCAGCACGCCGGCCGATAGGGCGGGCGTGCTGCGCACTGGAACTTCATGCACGGTTGAGACGTCGATTACTCGGCACTGGCAGCGGACGGGCCGCCCGGGTCGGCCACTTCCATGAGCTCTTCGTGCGAGGCGTCGCGCAGGGTGAGCCCTTTGGGTTCGCGCAGCACGAGCAAGGTCAATACAGCGCCCAGCGCCGAAATCACTGCCAAGATGCCCATCGTTCCCGGCAGCTTCAAATTCAGGAGCAACAGGGGGAACAGGAATGCGGCGACCGCCGCGCCAAATTTGCCGGTGGACGCGGAGATCCCAAAACCCATTCCCCGCACGGTGACCGGAAACACCTCCGACGGATACACGAACGTGGTGCTGTTGGGACCAAACTCGATGAAAAAGTAGCTGACCGCGTACACCAGCAGGAAGTCCAGTGGCACGCCCTGAATCCCCGGGATCAGCCATAGCGCTCCGTAAGCCAACGCCATGACGATGAAGCCCATGACCTGAATGAATCGGCGCCCCAGTTTGTCCACCAACAGCGCCGACACCCAATATCCCGGGGCGGCCGCGATGAGGAAAATCCAAAAAGACGTCGTCGTGTGAGACAGCAAGGTGCCGGCCGGCTGGAGCGCCGTCAGCACCAGCCCTGACGATACGCTGTTGCCGTAAAACGCCATGTCGAGAAACATCCAGGAAAACGCGGTGCCGATCAGCGTCAGCAACAGCGTGCGGTTCTTGAACAACATGGACGCTCGGGAATCGAGCGGGGCCACCGTACCGGTGGACGCGACCGAGGTTCCCGTCAACTGGTGGATGGTGCGGGCGGTCCCGGCCACGTCGCCTTTCACACCCAGCGTGAAGTGAGGCGTCTCGGCCACCTTGCGCCGAAGGTAGATGACTATAGCCGCGGGGACCGCACCCAGTCCCAACATGATGCGCCAGGCCAACGCCGGTGCCACGCCCGTGTGCAGCAAGATGATGGCGACCAGCGGGCCCACCAGCAAGCCAAAGCCCTGCATGGCGAAAACCGAGTTCACCAGGAACCCGCGGCGCTTTCGGTTGGAGTATTCGCTCATAAAGACGCCGCTCATCGGATAATCGCCCCCGACGCCGAGACCGACGACAAAGCGCAAAGCAAACAGCATCCAAAAACTGACGGAAAAGGCCGACGCCAGGGCGCCCAGGGCCAGCAACGCGGCTTCAATGCCATACACGGTTTTGCGACCGATCCGATCCATGAGACGGCCGAAAACCAACGCGCCCAGAACGGCCGCAAACAGCGCCGAGCTGTTGAGAAGCATTAAGTCCACGGTGGTGAGATGCCAAATCGGGGTGAGCAGGGTGGTAACCACCCCAATAATGAACAAGTCATACGCGTCGGTAAAAAATCCCATGCCAGCGGTCAGCCAGGTGCGAAAATGGAAGCCCTGCAACCCCGCTTCTTCCAGTGGGCTCAAAATTCGATCCCGCACCGTGCCTGTTGGTCCCCCGCCCGCCATCGTGGACGCCTCCTTTGTGTATCGAACGCCCCCTGGGTCATAGTGCCCAACGCCCGTCGTCTGGATAACACACTTTCATTGTCAGGGTGGCGCGTTAGGCTTTGGAGATCCGCCCGTTAAGATTTTGTAAAGCGCGGACGGGATCGCGGCGAGAACGCTGGCGGGGGGACGCGCCCGCCGCGATGGGAGCCACCAACCACCCGGACGGACCGCGGCGCCCGTGCAAAAGGCCGCGAACCCGCAGCGACGGATTCGCGGCCTTCGTGGGGAGCGTTACTGGGGTCGGTGGCCCTCGATCCAATCGTGGAGGGCGGCCAGCCGCGCGAGGCGCAGCTTGGGCTTGCCGTTGCGCGACAGATCATGGTTGGCCTGCGGGACGCGGAACAGGGCTACCTCGCCGCCGTGCCGCTTGATGACCGTGTAAAATTGCTCGGCTTGCTCCATGGGGCAGCGCAAGTCTTCTTCCGAGTGGACCAGCAGCAGGGGCGTGGTGACGTTGGCCGCGTAGGCCAACGGGGACATGCGCCACAGCGTCTCGCGGTCCTCCGGCGTGTCATACAGCGCCACCCCCAGCTGATGTTCCACGAACGTGGACCCAATGTCCGACGCGCCATAGAACGACAGCCAGTTGGAAATCGACCGCTGGGACACGGCCGCGAAAAACCGGTGGGTGTGGCCGACCAGCCAATTGGTCATGAAGCCGCCATAGCTGCCGCCGGTCACCGCCACCTGCTCGGCGTCCAGGCAGTCAAACCGGGCCAACGCCGCGTCCAGCCCATTCAAGACGTCCGCCGCATCGTTCTCCCCATAGTGCCGCCGGACGGCATTCCCAAATTCCTGGCCGTAGCTGGTGCTGCCGCGCGGGTTCGTGTACACGACCGCGTAGCCCTGCGCGGCCAGCCACTGCATCTCGTGAAACATCATGTGTCCGTAGTTGGTCTGCGGCCCGCCGTGAATCTCCAGGATGACCGGGTACTTTTTGCCTGCTTCCGCTCCCGCCGGCCGGATGACCCAGCCTTGGGCACTCCAGTCGTCGGCCGACGTATACGTGAATACTTCGGGTTCCACCAGGTCCACCTCGGCGAGCCACCGATTGTCGTGGTCGAGCCGCGTCTCCTCGGCCGGGAACGGCGCCACGGGGCTATCTGGGATGGGCTCGGTGAGGGGGCGGGCGGTCCGCGGACGGCCTGGACCCGCCGCGTGCACGGCGACGACGCGCGACGGGTCGGTGGGGGTTCCGTAGATGGCGACTAGGTGCTCGCCGTCACGGGTGTCAAAGGCAAAGACGTTGCGGTCGCCGCCCATCACCACCGTGATGGCGCCAGCGAGCTGACCGTGGGCCACGGGGAGGCGGACCACTTCGGACCGCCCTTCGCGACCCGAAATGGCCAGGATGGCGCGCCCGTCCCGCGCCCAGATGGCGCCCGGACCCTCGCCGGCCGCATGAACGTCGGATCCGCAGGCGTTCGACAGCGAGTCCGGGAACGACGCTGTGAGATCTTCGACGTCGGATCCGTCCGGCGTCACCAGAAACAGCTTGGCCTGGGTGGCCGACCGATACCGGTACATCTCCTCGCCGACGCCCACCACGGCCAGGTGCTGGCCATCCGGCGCCCACGCCACGTCGCGAGCCGACACTTTGTCGGTCAACAGGGTGAGCTCGCCCCCCGTGGCCGGGATTAGGTAGACGTGCTGGTGCTCCTGCTGCTCGGTCTCCCGGAGGGGATGGCGGTTGGAAATCACGGCGATCGTCTGGCCATCCGGGGAGAGAGTGGGCCCGCTCACGCCCATGTCGCCCCGGGTCAGCTGGCGCGCGGCGCCGGTGCTCACGTCCACGGCCACCAGCTGGGGGACGCGGTGGGGACGAAGCCCAATGCCATTCATCTTGTAGTGCAGCCGGTCAAAGCGCTTGGCTCCCTCGGCCCACTCTTTGTCTTCTTTCTCGAACTGCTTTTGGGCCTCTTTCTCGGACACGTCGGCATCGAACAATTCAATGGTGCCGTCGTACGGCGTAGGCACCAGCCCGAAGAGCGTACGGCCGTCAGGCGCCCACACCAGCGACGAGATCCCGCGACGGAGGTGGGTGAGCCGGGTGGCCTCGCCACCGTCCAGCGGCAGGAGCCACGCCTGCGACCCATGGCTGCGATTGGACACAAACGCGAGGGTTGCGCCGTCCGGGGACCAGGCGGCGCCGGCATTGCGCTTGCCGCTCGCGGTCAGCGCGCGGGGCGGCGCGCTGCCGTCCACGGGGACGATCCACAGGTGCGTGCGGTACCCGTTGTCTTCTAGGTCGGCCACCGTGCGCTCGTAGATGACGCGCGTGCCGTCGGGTGAGAGCCGGGGCGAGGCGGCGAGCTCGAAACGTTGCACGTCTTCTACGGTGAGGGGTCGCTTGTCCATCAGGAACCTCCTTGAGTTGCCATGACTGGCTGCGGTATGTTCGGCGGCGGGCCCATCATACGGAATCCTCCGACCATCGGGTAAGGCTCGCCTGGGGACGTTGTTGCCGTTGTTGGCAGCGGCGTCAGGTGGACCCGCCGGCCACGCGGGCTGGCGATCGCTCTTCTGGGGGGCGCACATCGTGGAACAGCCAGTAATACGCGACCAGGTTCATGCCCATAAACAGCGTGGCACCGAAGATGGGAATGTCCAAGACCGCCTCCATCATCGCGCCGGCCACCACCGGACTCACCATCGCGGTGACTTGGGACGGCAGCGAGCTGAAGGCCGACACCCGGCTGCGATACCGGTCGTCGCTCACGCCCATCACAAACGACTGCCGGGCGGGCATGCCGAGCGAGTTGAAAATCATGCGCAGCATATAGGCGATCCCGGCCAGCACGAACGTCGGGCAGATGGCCATCGACAGCAGTACCAAGAGACCAATGGCCCGCGTATAGGTCACCGTCTTCACGGCGCCCCAGTGCGCGGTCAGATTGGACGACCAGAGATACGGCAGGGCCGACGCCAGGTTGACGACGGTGTACAAGACGCCCAACTCGGCGGGGCCGACGCCGTAGCGGCGGTAGAACCAGTACGTCAGCAGTGGGCCCAAAAACCCGAATCCCAAACCGTTTAACGCATTCGTGAATCCGAGCCGCCCCAGGAGCTGCTTAAACGAGATGGGTGGCGCATCGGCGGCCGTGGCGGGAGTTTGCGAGGGCGGGTTTTCCCGCAGCGGGATGGTGACCGCCACCATGGCCAGCGAAACCACCACCGACGCGGCAAACAGCAACTGGTAGCTGGCCGCCCACGTCCAGCCATGGCTGTGCAGGATCTCCGGTACCGCGGCCACCAGCGACCCTGCGGCGCCGGCCATGACCCCCACGAACGAGATCGTTCCAAACGCCCGGGTTCGGTTGTCGTCGCGCGCAGCGCCCGCCACCAGCGGCTGCTCAGCCGGAAATACCGGGCCCCAGGATCCTCCACTGCCCGCCCCGCCGCCTTTACCGACGCCACCCAGCCCGCTGGCCAACACCACCGGCCAAAAGGCTACCGACCGCGTCAGCACTGCGCCGCCAATGGCCGCCAGCGCCGCCAGGCCCATGATGACGCGCCGGCGGCCATATTTGTCTCCGATGATGCCCACCGTGGCCACCAGCACCAGCGTCACCCCGCCGGCCACCCCGAGCACCAGCCCCAAGCGTGCGGCGCTGTAGCCCGACACCGCGAGATACAGCGGAAAAGCCACCGTCAGAAACGCGGTGGAAAAACTGCGCAGGCCTCTACCCCAATACAGCCACTTCAGATTTTGGGTCACTTCGCTCCACCTCGCCGATCGTTAACCGGGTCAACTAGTTTGGTTCATGATACCCCAAGTGCGCCAGTTCAGCACACGGGTCGGGTCTGGTGATCAGTCGGGCAAGGATCGCGACGTGGGAGGGCGTGTGCCGTGCAGGATGCCGTGCGGGTCCCAGTGAAAATGGTAAAGCTTGGCCACTTCTTCCTCGAGGCGCGCCAGCTGTGGAAGCTGGAGAATGGCCAAACCGACGGCGAGGCCGGCCAGGGGGCCGATCCAGTCGACCCACCAGCCCGTCCACACGTGACCCACCAGTGCCGGGCCCAGACTGCGGGCCGGGTTGGTGCTGGTGCCGGACAGGGGCGCCTCGAGCCACACCATTAGCGCGTAAAGCGGCGCAAAGAGGCCGGGCGTGAACCGACGCAGGCGTCGGTGGCCCAGAAACACGAACAAGCCCACCACCAAGCAGGTGGTGGCGCCCACCTCGCCCAGGACCGCCACCAGGGGGCCCGCTGGACCCGGTGCCGTCGCGGCCAAATGTACGCTGGCCGCCCACGGCCCCCACAGCAGGAGCGGCAGGGCGCCCAAGATGGCGCCCAGCAACTGCGCGGTCACGTACCCGACCGTCACACCCAGGGCCAGCTTGCCGCGGCGCCAAAACGCGAGCGAGACCACCGGGTTGATGTGGGCACCGCTAACCCGGCCGACGGGTGACAGGGCAATGGAGCCCCCGGTGGCCCCAAAGAGAAACCCCGTCAGCGCCCGGCGCGCCGCCGCGCTGGGGACCGCGTGCACCATGGGGCTGCCTTTGGCAAAGTCGAACACCACAAAGGAGCAACCGACGGCGACCAGCAGCAGCGTGCCGACACATTCCGACAGGTACAAGCGCCACACGGCATGCGGCGGCGCGGCACGGGATCGACGCGGACTCGCGTTTGTCATCCCGTCGAGTGTAGCATGGCCGAAAACGAGCGACGGGGTCGCTCGCCGTCGCGCAGAATCCACCGGACCCAAGCATCCAGCAACGTTTCAACCAGGAGGTAATCACCCGCTGCGCGTGCGCGCCACATATCGCCATGTTCTGGAGATGCCTGAGTCCCCGGGTGGCCGGGTCCGGATTCCGTGACCCCTCGTCTCCGGGCGGTCTTTCGGTGGCGTGAGCACCGCGTCGGCATGGCGCTGTTCTTGGTGTCCTGGCCGCCGCGGTGCCGCTCGACGCCGCCCCGAGACTAGGCAAGGGGCGGCATTGAGGGGAGCAACAGGCGCGTACCACGTGCAAGCCGGCCCGCCACTTGGCGGACCGGCATGAGCGAAGCGGAGCCTACGAGGTCATGCGAGGTCGAAGCGGTCGAGATTCATGACTTTGGTCCACGCGGCCACGAAGTCCTGCGTGAACTTCTCCTCAGCGTCGTCGGAGGCGTAAACCTCGGCGATGGCCCGCAACTGGGCGTTCGCGCCGAAAACCAAGTCGACCGTCGTGGCGGTCCACTGCCGAGCGCCCGTCAGCCGATCCCGCCCCACGAACCCGCCGTTGGCCGCGGGATCCGCCTCCCACTCGGTGTTCATGTCCACGAGGTGGCGGAAGAAGTCGTTGGTCAACGTCTCCGGCCGGCGGGTCAGCACCCCGTGCGGGGATCCGTCCACGTTGGTATTGAGGACCCGCATCCCCCCCACCAGCACGGCCATCTCGGGTGCTGTGAGCGTCAGGAGGTTGCTGCGGTCTACCAGAGCATGCTCCGGCGGCAGCGGGCTGTGTGGCCCATCGTAGTTGCGGAATCCATCGGCCAACGGTTCCAAGACCGCAAACGACTCCACGTCCGTCTCAGACTGGCTGGCGTCCGTGCGGCCCGGAGTGAACGGCACCGTGAGGTCGCGTCCGGCATTCTTGGCGGCTTGCTCAATCGCCGCACAGCCGCCCAACACGATCAGGTCTGCCAACGACACCTGCTGGCCTCCTGGGTGGGCCGCATTGAACGCCTGCTGAATGTGCTCCAGGGTGCCGAGCGCCACGGCGAGGGCCGCGGGGTCGTTGACCTCCCAGTTCCGCTGCGGCGCCAAGCGAATCCGGGCCCCGTTGGCCCCACCGCGCAAGTCGGTGCCGCGGAAGCTGGCGGCGGAGGCCCACGCGGTGGCCACCAGCCGGCCAATGGACAGGCCGGATTCGAGGATCTGGCGCTTCAGGCTGGTCGTGGCCGCCTCATCGATGAGCGGGTGGGCAACAGGCGGCACCGGGTCCTGCCATAGTTGGGGTTCGGGCACCCACGGCCCCAGGAAGCGCGTCACCGGGCCCATGTCACGATGAAGCAGCTTGTACCAGGCCTTGGCAAACGCATCGGCAAATTCGTCCGGATGCGCGTGGAACCGCTGGGAAATCGGACCGTAGATCGGATCCACCTTCAGGGCCAGGTCCGTCGTGAGCATCATGGGGGCGTGCCGCTTGGATGCGTCGTGCGCGTCGGGCACGGTCGTGCGCGCGGCGGGGTCGGTCGGGGTCCACTGCTTGGCGCCCGCCGGGCTTTCCGTCAGCTCCCACTCATAGTTGAACAAGTTGTCGAAGAAGCCGTTGTCCCACTGGATGGGCCGGTTGGTCCAGGCGCCCTCCAGCCCGCTGGTGTACGTGTCGTCGCCCTTGCCCGTGCCGTAGGTACTGCGCCACCCGAGCCCCTGTTGCTCGACGGGGGCGCCTTCGGGTTCGCGGCCCACGTACGTCGCCGGCACAGCGCCGTGGGTTTTGCCGAAGGTGTGGCCCCCCGCGATGAGGGCCACGGTCTCCTCGTCATTCATGGCCATGCGGCGGAAGGTTTCGCGAATGTCGCGGGCCGCCGCGCGTGGATCCGGGTCCCCGTTGGGGCCTTCCGGATTGACGTAGATGAGCCCCATCTGGACGGCCCCGAGCGGCCGGGCCAGCTCGCGGTCGCCGCTGTAGCGCTCGTCGCCGAGCCAGGTGTCCTCCGGTCCCCAGTCCGCATCCTCCTCCGGCTGCCAGATGTCTTCTCGGCCAAAGCCAAACCCGAACGTCTTAAAGCCCATGGACTCGTAGGCACAGTTGCCCGCAAAGATGATGAGGTCGGCCCACGACAGCTGGGCGCCGTACTTCTGCTTGATGGGCCACAAGAGACGGCGCGCCTTGTCCAGGTTGGCGTTGTCGGGCCAGCTGTTCAGCGGAGGAAAGCGCTGCGCGCCCCGGCCGCCGCCGCCCCGGCCATCATGAATCCGGTAGGTGCCGGCCGCATGCCACGACATGCGAATGAAAAAGGGCCCGTAATGGCCGTAGTCTGCGGGCCACCAGTCTTGGGAGGAGGTCATGAGGGCCAGGACATCCTGCTTCAGCGCGTCAACATCCAGGTGTTTCACCTGTTCGCGGTAGTTGAAGTCCGCGCCCATGGGATTGGACAGGGACGAGTGCTGGTGAAGAATCTGCAGGTTCAGTTGGTTGGGCCACCAGTCCCGGACCGTGCGAGGATGTCCCGGGGCGGTCTGGGTGCCATGCGCGTGCTCTGGAGATTGGTCTGACACATCGATCTCCTTTCTCGGGCCCGGGGACTCCCCCAGACCCTAGCGGACGGCCATGCGGTCAAAGCAGCAAAGCATATCGTCTCCTACCTGAGACAGATTCTAAAGCGAGGAGGCAAGATGGGTCAACCCACAAATCGGCGAGGCTCGGGATCGTGAGGGAGTGCAGCACGGGTTGTGTAAACTCCGTGGTCCCATATATTGGAGTTTGCCGTAAGGAGGCTGCCCATGAGCATGTTGACGCCCGAGCAAATGCGCGACTTCATCGCGACCCATGACTTCCGGTCCCCCGAAGACGTCCAGCGGGCCTTGAAAGGACTCTTGGCCGAGACGCTGCAGGCGCTGTTAGACGGCGAGCTGGAGACGCACCTGGGCTATCCCAAGCACCAGGCCGGCCCCAAACCCACCCCGAACCGGCGCAACGGCCGGTACCCCCAAGCAGGTCCCCACGGAATACGGGGAGGTGCCGCTCGAGATCCCCCGCGACCGCGACGGGCGCTTCACGCCCGTCGTGGTGCCGCCCCACCAGACCACGATGGTGGGCATGGAGGACCCCGGTATGCGCGGGGGACCGACCCGGGACATTCAGGCCCAGCTGGCCGACCTCTACGGCGTGGAGATCTCGCCGGCCCTGGTCTCGAACATCACGGACAAGCTGTTGCCCCGCATCACGGAGTGGCAGCAGCGGCCGCTGGCCGCCTGCTACCCCGTGGTGTTCCTGGACGCCATCCACTAGAAGGTCCGCAAGGACGGCCGGGTGGTCGCCAAAGCCGCCTACATGGTGGTGGGCATTGACCTCGACGGCTACCAGGACGTCCTGGTGGTGGCGGTGGACCACTTCACCGGCTTCAGAGAGGCGATTGCGACCGTCTTCCCGAAAGCCGACGTGCACAAATGCATTGTCCACCAGATCCGGAACTCAATCCCGTATGCCGCCCGGAAGGACTACGCGGCTCTCACCGCGGCGCTGCGCCCCATCTACCTGGCGGCGTGGCAGCGCCTGGAGCTTCCGCGGAGTCGCCACCGGGCTGGGCGTGGGCGTCGGGCGCTGGCGTCGCTGGGTGGACCGCGTGGGGGCGCTCGCGGACGGTCCGGGGTGGGATCTCCCCGGGGACGTGGTGCGGTCCATGGATGAAGCCTCGTTTCGAGGCACCGCCCGGTGCATCCCCAGCGCGCGGCTGGCCCCCGCAGCCGGAGGCGCTCGCACCGATTCAAACTACCTATCCGGCGTAGGGCCCATTCCACCGCTTGAAAGAAGACCGGCGGAGGCTCATCCAGGCGCCGGCCGGAACGGCGGCGACCGCGCACCTGAACCGCTGGCTCATCAACGCCGAGGCGGCACGACGCCGAAGGCTACCAATAGGCCCAGACGCTCCGCAGATGGCGGCCCGCGCTGTTGGTGCGCTGGCCACGGGCCCAGCCGTTCACCCACGGGTCCGTCGAGGGCGGCTACACCCAGATCAAGAGCCAGAAGCGCCCGAGCTATGGGTTCCGCCACCGCGATCGCTATCGCCGGAAGATGTTGCTCGCTTCCGTCCACCGATCCAGATCCCACAGGGTTTGACATAGAGCCGGTTATGCCCTTGACTCGGAGCCGTCGAAGGCATATGATTCCACCCGAGGTGCTATTGTGAAGATGCCACGTCCGTAGCTGGCGGTGGTCGCCGGAGTGTCGATTTCGTTGGTTTCGATAGGAGCCGGGCCTCCTCCCAACGTGACGCCACTGACATTTAACCCCTTGCTCGCCTGCCAATTTCGGAACAGCAACTATTAACAATGCCGAGGCTGACGCCGGTACGAGAACCAGCACGGTATCAAAGTATATGGGGAATTGGGCGCACTTATTTACCCTTCTCCAAGACGACAGCGGGCAATTTCTGGATAACGTGGGGGCCATCACGAATGGAGGGTCGTCGAACCCAATCACTTTTACGCATCCGGGAGACACAGATCAGGGAGCTTGTATTGTTACGCCTTAAGAGCAAGAGCGTCAACGCCTTCTGCGCGTTGCTCGCAGGGGGCCTGTTGACCCTTGCGGGGTGTGGGGGCGCGCCTGCCTGGACCCTGGTTCGGGCCCCACCCGGCGGTTTCCTGTCCTTCTATGTCCCCCAGGCCCCCGCTTGGCACCGCACGACGCTCTCTCCGTGCCGCCAACCCTGCCATCCGGACGTGGCTACTATTACGACGCCCCAATGGACGGTCGTAGAGCGTCGGTCCACGGCTATGCAGGCTGCGGCGTTTGGCTCGCCACGGTGGCGCTACGATGCACGCAGAGGCGAGGTGTCGGATACATTCACGGTTGCCCGACTCCCGCAGCACTATATCGTGACAGTCGCCTTACAGGGGGTAACTTACCGTAAGTTGTCGGCGAGCAAGGGCGAGGTGCGCGCGATGGTGGGCTACCATGGACAGTGGCCATTAATCTTGCCGGAGGGCATCAGTAATTACTGACGACTCGCAATCGCCACTTAGCGAGTGAACGGCCTGCAAAAGGCAGTGCAGACACTGTCGCGGTTGAATCGCACGGCCCCGGGCAAGGACACCACGTTCGGATCACGGCCGCCTTCGCGCCCTACTACGGTGCCACCCAACTCCAGGGGGCCTCCGATCCGACTGTTCTCCACGACCTGCAAACGAAGCTCGACCGGACGGGCATCTACCTGCTGAGTGAGGTGACGGCGTTTGCTCACGCCCTGTTCAATCCGCACGACCGGCAGGCCGATCTCCAGCGGATCATGGCCCCGGCGGTGGACCGATTCTGCGTCCGGTACCAAGCCGCCGAGCAGGCGTCGGACCCCAGTCGCTGGAGGTGCTGGACCTGTTTCGCAAGGACGTGGGCAGCTTTACGCGGGCGTACGAGTTCTTGGCGCAGATCTTCGACCACGGCGACACCGACTTGGAGGAGCGCTATCACTTCTCCAAGGCGCTGGCGGCCCTCTTGAGAGACGAGAATCTTCACCAAGCGATTGATCTCTCGGGGGCCCAGTTGACCCATTATCGCCTGAGCGACCAGGGGATGCGGGATCTCCAACGCGGGAGTGCCGCCACCGCGGTGCGCCCGGTGACGAGCGTCGGAGGCGCCAAGGTGCGGGATGAAAAGCTTGTAGCACTCAGTGAACTGATCCAGGCCATAAACAACCTCTTCGACGGCGAACTCACGGATGCCGACGCAATCGCATATCTGGACCATGTGGCCGGCAAGCTCCTCGAAAGGGACCATCTGGGGGAACAGGCGCGCCACAACACGAAGGAGCAGTTCAGCCTCGGGTCCTTTGACCAGGATTTCATCGAGACAGTGCTTGAGGGCTTGGACCACTACCAGGCGATGGCCAGCCAGGTGCAGGGCAACGACCGTGTACGCAGTGGGTTTGCACGGCTGGTGCGGGACCTAGTGTCCTGAGTTGGAAATGCGTTTGCAATAGTTTGCAAGGGCCGCGAGTATCTGGTCGGCCGTCTTCACCCACACATAGGGCCGGGGACGGTCATTCCAGGCGGCGATCCACGCCTCAATATCGCTTTCCCGCTCTTTGACACTCTGATGGGCGGACCGTTGGAGCTTTCTCGTGGTCAGTTCCGCGAACCACCGCTCCACGAGATTCAGCCACGAGGCGCTGGTGGGCGTGAAATGCAGGGCAAACCGCGGGTGCTTGACCAGCCAGCGCTGAACCGGGGGCGCTTGGTGGGTCGCATCGTGGTCCAACACGTTATGGACCGCAAGGTCCGCAGGGACCGTCGTGTCGAGGCGGCCCAGAAACGCTTGGAACTCCTGGGTCCGATGCCGGTGCCGCAGGCTCCCCACCACCTCCCCGATCTGCCAGGTTAGGGCGGCAAACCGGCTGGTGGTGCCGTGGCGTTGATAATCGTGGCTCCGACGGGCCGGTGTCCCCGGCATCAGCGGCAGCAGGGGCGGCTGTCGGTGCAAGGCCTGGATTTGCGTCTTCTCATCGACGCAGAACACCACGGCGCGCTCGGGCGGGTCGAGGTAGAACGCCACCACGTCGCGGACCTTGTCCACGAACAGAGGGTCGGACGACAACTTGAACGACTCGGTGCGGCGAGGTTGGATCCCAAACGCGCGCCAGATCCGGCTGACGGCGGTTTGGGAGAGGCCGACGTTTTTCTTTCCGCTGGTGCGGCCGCGCCAGCGGATTCTCCAGGCCCTCGAGCGGGCTCTCCGTCGGGACACGCTTGACAACCGCAGGGCCGGCCATCATCATGGGCTACACGAATGGCCGGAGGAAGGGGTCCGGTGAGGGGAGGTGGCGGCTATGACGGCCTGGCGGGTTGTTGCGGGTCGGCAGCGTTGTGCCATTTCCCCGTGGGGTGATCGGCTGGCCTCCTGGTAGGCTCGCACGCGCTCTCGCGGCCTGGGCACCCTGCCCAGGCCGTTTTGCTTGTGGCGAGAGGTGTGGCGTGTGTGCAACCAGAACAAGGAGGCCGCGTTGAACGCATCAGGACAGGGACCGACGTCGTCGCTGGCGGCGTGGGGTTGGGATGCCGGGTGGCAGGCGGCCTGGGACGGGGCACCGCGGACGGGGGAGCCCGCCCGCATTATCGAGGAACAACGGGGGCTGTACCGGCTGGCCACGGGGCAGGGCACCTGCGAGGCGGAGCTGTCGGGTCGCCTGCGGCATCAGGTGACGGAGGTCGACGCGCTGCCCGGGGTGGGTGACTACGTGGAGGCCACGCCCGCCAGTCGGCATCGGATTCACGGTGTGCTGCCGCGCCGCTCGCAGTTTGTCCGCCAGGCCGCGGGGGAGAGGACGCTGGCCCAGGTGGCCGCGGCCAACGTCGACTATACGTTCATCGTGCAGGCGCTGGACCACGATTTCAACGTGCGGCGGTTGGAGCGGTACCTGGCGCTCGCCTGGGACGGGGGGGCGTCGCCCGTCGTCGTCCTGAACAAAGTGGACCAGGCGCCGGACGCGGCCACCCGGATCGACGAGGCCGAGGCCGTCGCGCTGGGCGTGCCGGTGCGGGCGGTGAGTGCGGCCACCGGAGCCGGGCTGGACCAGCTGGCGCCGTTCTTGGAGCCGGGGAAGACCGTCGTGCTGCTGGGCTCGTCCGGGGTGGGCAAGTCCACCCTGGTCAACGCGCTGCGGGCCGAGGGAGACCCGGATGCCGCCATCGGCCGGGAACCCCAGCAGGCGGTGGGGGCGGTCCGGCTCCAGGACGGCCGGGGACGGCATACGACGACGTCTCGCCATCTCCTGCGCCTGGCGGGCGGGGCGCTGTTGATTGACACCCCGGGTATGCGCGAGGTGGGCCTCGTGGCCCTGGACGGCGGGCTCCAGTCAGTGTTTGGCGATATCGACGCCCTCACGGCGCGCTGCCGATTCACGGACTGCCGCCACGACGGCGAGCCGGGGTGTGCGGTGCGGGACGCGTTGGCCGAGGGTCACCTGGACCCCGGCCGGCTCGAATCGTACCGACGGCTGGAACGCGAGCAGGCGTTTCAGGCCCGCAAGGAGGATCGTGCACTGGCGGCGGCGGCGCGCCGCCAGTGGGCCCAGCGTACGCGGGACGGCCGCGCAGCGCGCCGCGAGAAGTTTCGGTGACTCGGGCGCCGGTCACGCCGGCGCTCGGGATGGGTGTTGGTCCGCCGCCGCGGCGAGGGACCCGATAAGGTCCGTGCCATGTGAGGCGAGCAGGGTGTGGACCGAGGGGTGGCGTGCCAAGAGCTCACGGAAGGACGTCACCGAGGCGGCGACTTTTCGGGGATCGGGATGTAGGACAAGTCCCTCGGGGCAGGCCCAGAGCTTGCCCACGGGCGTACCCATCACCACGTCGCCGGTGAAGAGCGCGCGCCCGTCGGGGGTGGTGAGGGCCATCTCGTCCACGTAGGTGCCGTCCTCGTCCCACATGAGGGCGGGCACCCGGATGCGGTGAGCCGCGAGTCCTCCGGGCAGCGCATCGCCGTCGTCATAGGGCCTGGCCCAGCTGAGCCGGGCCCGTATCCCCGGTTGCTCGTAGGATCGCTGCGGCAGGTGGACCGGTGCTCCCATGGTGCGGTGAAACCACTCGGCGCCCCGCAGGTGGTCATGGGTGGTCAGCACCACCCCCAGGACGGACCCGAACCCTGCCAGCACACGCTGGATGCCCGGCACCACCGGCGGGTCCACCAACACCACGCCGGTGGGGGTCGCCAGGGCATGACCCACCATCATCCAGTCGTCCTCGGGGTCGGGTGTCTCCCAGCGCCACACGCCGGGATAGACCGCGGTCATCGGGATCATTTCTGCGCCTCCCTGTCATCCCGGGCGGGATAACCTCTTATAGATAATAAAAGGTTATCCTCCTGCTGGGCCTCTGTCAACAGGTGGACCATGGTGACCCCCGGTGACAAACTGAAGGCACCGGAGCCGAAGAGGGGGGATCTCGTGGCCACCATGCCAGCGCGGGCGGATCGCATCATTGGCTTTTTGAACACCCGTGACATTGACCAGGGGCAGGACGTACTTAAGGCACCGGCCGGCTTCGACGCGTGGCTGCGCCAGGAGCGGGCGTTCACGGGGCCCAGCCCCTCGGAGGAGGAAACCGAGGCCGCGCGGGTGCTGCGGGAAGGATTTCGAGACGTGGTGGCCTGGCATGGGCAGGGGGACGCGCCGCCGGCCCAGGAGCTGGACCGCCTGAACGCATCGCTGGTCCAGTACCCGGTGCCGTTTGTCGTCTCCCCCGACGGGTTTCTCGACCAGCCGCAGCCGGCGAGGACGGTAGCCGACGCGCTGGGGGCACTGGTGGCAGACGTGGCGCTGTGCCAGGCCAGTCCCGCCTGGGCGCGCGTGAAGGTGTGCCAAAATCCCGCCTGCCGGTGGGCGTACTACGATGGGTCGCACAGCGCCACGCAGAAGTGGTGCTCCATGGCCGCGTGCGGCAATCGGATGAAGGCGCGGCGCCATCGCGCGCGCCGGCGGTCGGTTTCTGTGAACATGGACCAGAAGGAGCGCTGAACACAAAGATGCCAGCGGAGACGTCGACGATGAGCCGGGACGCGTTTGAGGGTCAGGTGGCGATCGTGACCGGGGCAGGGCACGGGCTGGGCCAGGCGATGGCCGGCATGCTGGCCGAATTGGGTGCGGTGGTGCATGGGGCTGATGTCGCGGCGGGCGAACTGCGGGCCACGCAGCAGTGGATAGCGGCGGCGGACCGGGGGGCGTTCGTCCCGCGGACGCTCGACGTGCGGGATTCGTTGGCCTGGGAGGCTTGGGTGGACGACATCGCTGACCGCCATGACGGGCAAGTGGATATCCTCATCAACAATGCGGGGGGCGTGGCCGGTCAGATGCACCACCCCATCGAACAGATTTCCGACGAGGACTGGGCCGCCGTGATGGAGGTCAACCTGGGCGGGGCGTTTCGCGGGATCCGCGCGGTGGCACCGCTCATGAAGGCGCGCGGCTACGGTCGCATCGTGAATATCACGTCCGGGGCGGGCCGCAGTTGGAGCCTTACGGGCATTCAGGCGTACACCAGCACCAAGGCGGGTGAGATTGGGCTCACGCGGCAGATGGCGTTTGAGTTGGGACCGCACGGCATCACGGTGAACGCGATTGCGCCGGGATTCATCCGCAGCAACCCCGCTACGGAGCGCCAGTGGCGCGCGATGAGCCCCGAGGAGCAGGGGCGGCTGGTCGCGGGCACACCGGTGCGCCGGCTGGGCACGCCGCAGGATATTGCGTGGGCGGTGCGTTTCTTAGTTCACCCCCAGTCCGACTTCATCACGGGCCAGGTGCTGTCCGTCGACGGAGGCCATCAGATGTTTTAAGCGGTTTTAAGCGGTTTTAAGCGAGGCCGGCCGGCGTTCCCGCGGGATCGGTGGCTAGGGCCGGACGCGCGTCGCCCACCCAGGGCCCGTCGTGCGCCCAGTCCTCCTGGAAGACGTAGGCGCGGTTCTTGCCCGCGCGTTTGGCCTGGTACATGGCAATGTCGGCGGCGCGAATCAGGCTGTCCCGGTCGTGGCGCTGGCTCGGGTACAGGCAGAGGCCCACGCTGATCGTGGGGTCGATCGAGACGCCGGGTCCGACGATCATGGGCGTGCGCACCGCCGCCAGCAGCCGCTCGGCGGCGGCTTCCGCTCCCAGTCGGTCGGGCACCTGGGCCAGCAACACGCCAAATTCGTCGCCGCCCAGCCGGCTCACCACATCGGTGCCGCGGCGTTGGCGCGCCAGGCGCTGCGCCAATTCCACCAGCACCGCGTCGCCGGCCTGGTGGCCCCACGTGTCGTTGATCTGCTTGAAGTTGTCCAGATCGAGAATGGCGAGCGCAAACGTGTCCCAATGGCCGGGGCCGTCGGCCAGGGCCTCGGCGACGCGCTGATAAAACTGGGCGGCGTTGGGGAGCGTGGTGAGGTCATCGTGGTACGCCATATGCGCCAGCTGCGCCTGCCGCTGGCGTTCCTCGGTGAGGTCGTGCAGCACCAAGATGCAGTACGTGGTGCCGTCCACCGTGACGTAGTCGCCCTCAGCCGTCACCCAGCGATCCCCGGTAGACCCACGGAACGTGATCTCGCGTCCCCGTATGGGCCGTCGGCGCGCAAACCCGGTGCGAAACTGGGCCAGCACGTCCCGCTGGTCGGCGGGCAAGAGGTCAGCCAGGGAATCACCCGTCGCCCCCACCAGGTGAACTGCGGTCGGGTTGCGATCCACGATGCGGCCCGTGCCGTCGACCATCAGGAGGGGAGCCGGCGTCAGCGAAAACAAATGGTGATACTGCTGCAGCCGAAACGGGAGATACGCATACCGGCGCAATGCAAGGCGCACAGCGCATATCCACAGGAGCAAGCCCACCAGGTAAGGGAACGGCGGCATCCAACCCGGTGCGCGGACGGGCAGCAGGGCACCCAGAAACAAGTCCGCACCGCCCAGCAGGGCGTTGCCCCACAAGAGGCCGTCAATCTGGCCGCGGCGGCCCGGGTCCCGGGTGCGGCGGCGCACCCACGCCAGTGCCGCAACCAGTACGACCGACAGGCCGACCGCCACCCACATCGCTAAGTGGAACGGCCGATTGTACAGCGGATCGATCCAAAACCCCACGTGAACAAAGGCGTCGGCGTCAAAGACGTTGTGTCCCGTGACCAGGGTCCACAAACCCGGCACGGTCCAGACGTACGCAGCCGCGACGCCCACCCCGGGGGGCAGCCGATCCATCACCCGCAGGACGCGCAGGCTCAGGTGGACGCCAAAGGCCGCGATGAGGACGCCCAAGGTACCCATGACATAGAGGGCGAGCACCGGGTCGTCGCTGGGGGGCACCACCTGGAGGGCGTACACCGCGAGCAGCATCAGGCCGAAGGCGAAATGCAGGGCGGCAATGAGGCGCGCGCTGGTGTGCTCGACGTTGCTGCGCAGAGTGTCCAAGCCCCAATGGAACATGAAGAAGACCGGGATGCCAAATACGGCGGCCAACCACAAGGCGTGCACGACTAGGCCCACTCAAGCGGTTGGCCACCGCGGTGGTTGCCAGTTCCCTGGGTCCGTCGGTTCACGGGAGTCTCCCCTTAATGGTCTGCCGCAGATTGGCTCTCCGGCCAATCTGCGCGTGATGCAACCCCCATCCTTCACAGGCGATCCTTCACCAGTGCGCGGAGTTTACCAGTGTCCCGCTCGGCATGCCAACCCTAACGGGCATTTGACGCCTCGGATCGCGCCGACCTCACGACGACCAGCGCGTGCGTATCTCTTGGATGGCTTGGATGCGCGTCCGCAGGTGGTCGGTGGGCATGGATGACAGCGCGGCCTCCCAGGTCGTGAGCTCGGCGACGTAGTCATGCAGTGCGGCCAACAGCTCATCCCGGTTGGCGTCCAGGATCTCGGACCACAACTCCGGAGGGGCTGCCGCCGTGCGGGTGGCACCCAAAAACCCGGGCCCCATCAGCGTCGGCGTGTCGCGATCCCCATGAGCCACGGCCGTCAGGGCCAGCGCACTCAGATACGGAAGATGGCTGGTGCGCGCCGCCAACCGATCATGCCGGGCCGCGGGGACGGTCAAGAGGCGGGCGCCCAGCGGCTCCACCAGCGCCCGCATCTCGGCTTCGCAGTTCTCCCGTCCCGGGACCGGAATGAGCGCCCAAATGCGGTCGGCGTACAGCGTCGCCTGGAAGTTCTGACTCCCCCCGCGTTCGCGCCCCGTCATGGGATGCGAGCTGGCCACCCGGAGCTGGCGGGGCAGAGCCGCCAGCGCGGGCAGGACGTGCTGCTTCACGCTGGAGAGATCGGTGACGACCGTGCCGGGTTCGAGCCGGGCGGTGGCGGTGGCCAGCACCGGCACGACGGCGAGCGGGGGCACGGCCAGCACCACCCAGCGCGGACGTGGGGCCCGCCCAATCTGGACGCCCTGGGCCGCCGCATGCGCGCGCGCGGCCGCACTCGAGTCCAGGCCGTATACCGTGAACGCCGCCTCGGATTGCATCAGGCCCACCGCCAGGGACAGCCCCATGAGGCCCAAGCCCCAGATTTCCACCTGATCGCTCATGTCACAGCATCCGGTCGACGCTGGCGGCCACGGGGCCCAGCGAGCGCACCAACGCCTCGAACCCGCCCAGCGTCAAGCTCTGCGGCCCATCCGACAACGCCTCGCGGGGATTGGGGTGCACCTCGACAATGAGCGCATCGGCCCCGACCGCCACCGCGGCGCGGGAGAGCGCCGGCACCAGCGCGCGTTCCCCGGTGGCGTGCGAGGGATCCACCACCACCGGCAGGTGCGTGAGCGCCCTGAGCAGCGGGACCGCTGCCAGGTCCAGCGTGTTGCGCGTCCTGGGTTCGAAGGTGCGGATGCCACGCTCGGCCAGCGCCACATAGGGGCTGCCAGCCGCCATGATGTACTCCGCCGCGTACAGCCACTCGTCTATGGTGGCGGCCAGGCCGCGCTTTAACAGCACCGGCTTCTTGGTGGCGCCGGCGGCCGACAGCAGCGAGAAGTTCTGCATGTTGCGGGCGCCAATCTGAATCAGGTCGGCCACCTCCGCTACGGCCGCCAGGCTTTCGGCATCCAGTGCTTCGGTGACAATCCGAAGACCAAAGCGGCTCCGGGCTTCGTCCAGGAACTTCAGCCCCTGGGTGAGCAGACCCTGAAAGCTATAAGGAGACGTGCGGGGCTTGAACGCACCGCCTCGCAGCACGGTGGCGCCGGCGGCTGACACCGCCTGGGCCACCGCCATGAGCTGGTCTTCATTTTCCACCGCGCACGGGCCGGCCATCAGGAGGACCTGCGGTCCCCCCAGCACAACGCCGCCGCCCAGCGGGATGGTCGTCGGCGTGGGGTGGTGGGCCCGCGACACCAGCCGCCAGTCTGGCCGACCCAAGAGGGCGGGGGCCAGAGCCATCGCGTCCAGTGGATACGCCGCCCGCTCCTCAGGGAGTTGAGCCGGCACGACGGTGGGAAGCGGGGAGTTTGGAGTTAGTGTTCTGGTCACGCGCACCCTCCTTACGTAGGGGAGCTAATGTTAGAGCGACGGTACGGCCGAACCACAAAAAAACTTCGCCCCATCGGGACGAAGTTGCCTTCGCGGTACCACCCTGATTGCGCGCCCAGCCCCTCGGCGAGGGCACGCCACTCTTCGCGCCGGATAACGGCGGCCAACCGTCTCGCCTACTGGTCCCGTACGGGACGTTCGGTCTGCGCTCCCGGGGGTATAACCAGGGGCCCCAGATGGCTTGCACCCACCGCCATCTCTCTGATGCCAGGGCTGTCTGGCTTCTTCCGGTCATCGCTGTCGGATATTGGCCGCGATCATATACGACCTCACGCGGGTTCGTCAACAGTGTTGCAGAGGGTTCCGCGTTTTTCGCGGCCCAGGGGTGCGGGTGCGGCTTCACGCAGCTTGACAGCCGTCAGGCCGGGGGGAACACTGCGATGCAGGGGGGAAGGCGCGATGGACTTCAATACCCGGGTGGTGGCGCCCGAAGAGCGGGACACGCCAGACAACGCGGTGTCCCCGCCCATCTTTCAGACGTCGGCCTTTGCCTTTCACGATGTGGATGCCGTGGACCAGCTTCTGGGCGGCTCCCAGGGGGGCTACTCCTACACCCGCGGCGGCAATCCCAATTTTGATGCGCTGGCCCGGTTCATCGCGGGCCTGGAGCATGCCGAGGCGGCCGTAGTGACCGCCTCGGGTACGGGCGCGCTCTTGGCGGGGATTCTCACGCTGGCCCCGAGTCCCGTGCGCCTCCTGGTGTCGCGAGAAATTTATGGGGGCACCGTCGGCTTGAGCCGGCGCCTCCTGACGCCGCTGGGCTATCGGATGGAGTGGGTGGATCTCCACGACCCGGCCGCCGTCGCCGCCGCGTGTGCCGGCCCGCCCGCCATCCTGCTGGCGGAAAGCATTTCCAATCCCCTGGGCCGCGTGGCCCCGTTGGATGAGGTGATTCGGACGGCCCACGCAGCGTCGGTGCCGGTCATGATCGACAACACGTTTGCCACGCCGTTTCACGCCGAGCCGCTGGCATGGGGCGCGGACGTCGTGGTGCATTCGCTCACCAAGTTCATCGGCGGCCACAGCGACCTTATCCTGGGCGTGGTGGCCGGATCCCGGGACCGGATGGCGGCAGCGCGTGCGCTCGTGGCGTCGGCCGGGCTGACGCCCGACCCGTTCGCCACGTGGCTGGCGCTGCGGGGGGCGCGAACCCTGGCCATCCGGATGGAGCGGGCCAGTGCCAATGCGCTGGCGCTGGCCACGGCCCTGGAGGTGCACCCGGCGGTGCACCGCGTGTACTACCCGGGGTTGGCTTCGCATCCGGACCATGCGGTGGCCCAGCGTCTGCTGGCCCGGGGCTCGGGTGCCATCGTGTCGGTGGCGCTGGCCGGCGGCTATGACGCGGTCCAGTCGATGGTGCGCCGCCTGCAGCTGGTGCGCTTTGTGCCCAGCCTGGGGGATGTCGCTACGACGCTGTCCCATCCGAAGGTGGCGTCGCACCGCGAACTGTCGCCCGACGAGCAGGAAGCGGTCGGGATTGACGGGCGGGTGGTGCGCATCTCCGTGGGCATCGAACAGGTGGCCGACGTCATTGACGATTTTTACGGTGCCCTGGGCAAGGAGGCCGCGTCATGAGTGCGAGTGGCGGCACGACGGCGCATCCGGGGTACCAGAGTCTCCGCTGGGACGATGGCGTCCTGTGGGTCCTGGATCAGCGGAGGCTCCCGGGCGACACGCGCTACATCCGGGCCGATGCGGTCGAAGTGGTCGCGGACGCCATCCGCACCCTGGCCGTCCGGGGTGCCCCCGCGATTGGCGCCGCGGCCGCCTATGGGCTGGCGCTGGCGGCCGCCCCCGCCCCGGGAGACGACGCCCCGGCGGTCAGCGAGCGACTGGAGCGCGCCGCCACGCTGTTGCGTGCCACGCGCCCCACGGCAGTGAACCTGGCGTGGGCCGTGGATCGGGTGCTCCGGCTGGTGGCGGGCGAGCAGGCGGCCGCCACCTTGTCGCAGCGAGTCTTGGCGGAAGCCGAGGCCTTGGCCGACGACGACCGCCGCATCAACCGCGCACTGGCGCAGCACGGGCAATCCGTGATCCCGACCCGACCCACGCCGGTCACGGTCATCCACCACTGCAACACGGGATCGCTGGCGACCGTGGACTATGGCACGGCGCTGGGGGTGATTCGTGCCGCCCACGAAGCGGGCCAGCGCCTCTGGGTGCTGGTGGATGAAACGCGCCCGCTGCTGCAGGGCGCGCGCCTGACCATGTGGGAGCTCCAGCAGCTCGGCATCCCCGCCGCCTTGATGGTGGACGGCGCGGCCGCCCATCAGATGCGGACGCGCGGCGTGGACCTTTGCCTGGTGGGGGCCGATCGCATCGCCGCCAACGGCGACGTGGCCAACAAGATTGGAACCTACCAACTGGCGCTGGCGGCCCAGGCGCATGGGGTGCCGTTTTACGTGGCGGCGCCCACCAGCACCATCGACCTTGCGACAGCCACCGGCGACGCCATGGTGATCGAGGAACGGGACGCGGACGAGGTGGCCGTCGTCGGAGGCCGCCGCATGGCGCCCGAGGGCGTGTCGGTGCTGAATCCGGCATTTGATGTCACCCCGGCCACCCTGGTGGCCGGGATTATCACGGAAGTGGGCGTGGTGCGGCCGCCGTATGCCGAAAACCTGGCTCTCGCGATGGTACGCGGCAAATCGAGTAAAGTAGAGGCATAGCGGTCACGACAGCGGGCGCTGGCGACCAACCCGAGCGCCCAGTGCCGGTCGATACGGAAGGGGTGGCGTCGTGCGGTTGTGGCAGTCTCTGCATCACCTGGTGGACCCGGCGAACCACACGGAAGAAGAAGTGGTGGGCTTTCAGCAGATTGGCGGGCAGGTGTTGGATGTCTTGGACCGCCTGACCAAGGAGAACGCGCCCGGGGCCGCTCTGGCGTACATCCAGGTCGCTCGTTGCTTGGAGCTCACGGCAGATGGGCTCATTGCACCGTACCAGGAACCGTCGGCGGCCAGCCACATGCCCAATTGGGTTCGGAGCCAGGCCCTTGCGCTGTACCACCCGATTCCGGAGCTGGTGACGGCCGCGAAGCAGGAGGCGATTGACCCCGGGGGCGGTCGCGACGTGGATCTGCCCTGGGTGTTGAAGGGACGGGTCATGGGGGCCAGCCGGGAGGACATGACCGTCTTCCGCGCTTACGGAGGCGCGGTCAAGGGCGTCATGGAGTGGGTGGAAGTTGCCGTGCAGTCGGGCCCCGCGTTAAAGCAGGCGCAGCTCTACTTCGCGGAGGCGTCGACGAACTGGGATTCGGCGAACCATCTGCTGTACGGCTTCCGCGACCAGGCACCGTCCGCGGGAACGCTCACGTCGCTCGACAACTATCTGTGGACCGCGCTCGCGTATGCGCTGGGCGCCATCCAAGAGCAGATGAGCCCAGGCATCATGCAGCGGATGGACATCGACACCATGTTGGAAGGCGCCGACATCCACGATGGCCACCTCCAAGTGCTGCGCACCGACCGGTCGGGGCACAGCGAGGTGGTGCGGGACATTGCGCGGCAGTGGCGGGACGTGATGCGGGACGAAGGGCCCTATGCCGAACACCACCACGAGCATCACGAGCATCACGAGCACCACCACCATCGGGACTGGGACTGACCGTGCACACCGCGACGGCGGGCCGGTCAGCTCCCGCCCGCCCTCAGGTCGCGTCGACAGTGGGGGCACACGGTGGCGCCGTCGCGCACCGGTTCCTGGCAGTAGGGGCAGGCAAAGCCGTGCTCCAGCGCCTCGCGGCGCTGGACTTCCGCCGACGCGGGGATGACCAGCATGATGACCACGCCAATCCAGCCCAACAGGATGCCGAGGATCCACCCCAGCGCCACCATGCCCTTTTTGTTGCCTAAATGCACACTGACCCAAACCGCTGCCACCGTGAAGGCTAGGGATAGCAGCGTCGCAATGCCGACCCCAACTGCCATCGGTGCTCCTCCTTCTGGCGCGCGCCAGCCAGCGTGTGCCCCATACCGGACAGCGGTTAGTTCTTGGTACTCGCCCCCAGGTCGCGTTGGCAGTGTGGGCACACGGTGGCGCCATGGCGCACCGGTTCCTGGCAGTAGGGGCAGGCAAAGCCGTTCGCCAGGGCCACGCGGCGCTGGGCTTCCGCCGACGCCGGAATGATCAGCATGATGACCGCGCCGATCCACCCCAGGACGATGCCGAGAACCCATCCCAGCAGTGACAAGTCCTTTTTGTGACCCAGGTGCACGCTGACCCACACGGCGCCCACCATCGTGGCCAGCCAGAAGCCAAAGATCACGAGGATCGGCGTATACGACACGAGCAATCTGCTTCCTCCTCCATGGTAGGCCGCGCCGTCGTCCATGGTACGCCAAGGGACTTTGAAAATTCTGCGCTGTGTGGTGCAAATCAGCCCGGTGGCTTACTGGGAGCCCGACTGACGGTCATACCGGCGGCGCGCCATCGCGGTCAAGGGCTGCAGGCCAAATCGCCGGTAGAAGGGTATGAGCTCCACATCGCAGACAACGTCGACCATATACAGGTCGTCCAACAAGGCCAGCAGACGGCGGACCAGCTCCGACGCCACACCGCGGCCGCGAAACGCGGGCAGCACCTCCAAGAGCGGAATGTACGCCGAGATTGCCCCGTCGCCGACCGCCGTCACGAAGCCCACCACCCGGTCGTCGCCGTCGGGCCGCGCCACCACGACGTGGCGGCTGCCCTGCAGGATGCGCAGGTGCACAGCGGGCGTGGGCGGCGAGGCCCACCCCTCGAAGAATCCGCCTGTCAGATGTTCAGGCACCACCGTGTCGGCTCCGTGCAGGTAGCGCATGGCATATTCCTTTCTGCGTGACCGGAGAAAGCGACGCCACACTATAGCATGGCCGCGCGTCGCTCGACCTGGCGCCCCGTAGGAAGACCTGACGGATGAACCCGGGTTTCGTTGTGGTCCCTCAGTCATACGGGCGGCTTCCGAAAAAGTCTTGACACGGGAATGCCATGCGGTATGCTTTATATGAGCGGTTGTGTCGTCCTTTTGTTCCGAATAGATTAGGGAGGTATGCCGTGATTAAGATAGAAAAATGCCATGGTATTGCGTATATAACGATGGATCGACAGCGATCCATGAACAGTCTCGATGAAGAGGCCCTCGATGGTCTGCTGGCGATCTGGACGGAGGTTCGGGATGACGACAGCCTGAGGGTGGCCGTCATCACCGGAGCAGGAACCCAGGCATTTTGCACGGGTGGCGATCTCAAGAGCCTGATGCCGGCGGTCGCTTCGGGTGCGGTGCCGCTCGATTCCCGGCGTCTCCAAGCCCTTCTGAAGGGATTCCCCCTGTACAAGCCTGTCGTGGCGGCCGTCAATGGTGCGTGTTTGGCGGGAGGCATGGAACTGCTGCAGGCCACGGATATCCGCATTGCCGTGGACGAAGCGATCTTCGGTCTGCCGGAGCCCCGGTGGGGGTTGTTTCCGGCGGCCGGGTCTACGGTCCGCCTTCCGCGCCAAGTCCCCTATTGCCGCGCGATGGAGCTCCTGCTGAGTGGTGAACCCATTTCGGCGGCGGATGCCCTGGCTCTCGGATTGGTCAATCGCGTGGTGCCCCGCGCCAACCTGATGTCGACCGCCGTCCAGTGGGCGGAACGCCTTGCCCGCAACAGCGCGGTCGCGGTGCAGACGATCAAGCAAGCCGTGCTGCAGGGCGCCGACTTGCCCACTTCCGAAGCCTTTGCGCTGGAAACGGCGTTGGCGCGTCAGGTGTTTGCGCACCCGGATGCCCAGGAAGGTCTTCAAGCGTTCAGCCAGAAGCGAGCGCCTCGGTACATCGCCGAGGGCAATAACCGGTAGGGCGGTTCGGCCAAGTTGCCGCATCTCGGAAGGAGAGGGTCCGATGGATATTGGTTGGCTCACGCGGCAGGCGATGAGCCCCAGTCGAACGACCAGCCCCGAGGCCCCGGCGGTTTCCTTTGAGGGAGGGCCCACCTGGACGTACCGCGAGCTGCATCACCAGGTGAACCGATACGCGAACGCCCTGCTGGCTATGGGTGTGGGGCCGGGTGACCGGGTGGGCATCCTCATGCAGAATGCCATTGAATACCTGGCTCTCTACCTGGCCGTGGCCCGGTGTCGCGCTATTGCCGTGCGCATCAACTTTCGCTTGGTGGCTGAGGAACTGTCCTTCATCTTGCACGATGCCTCGCCCGCCGTACTCTGCCTGGATGGAGCCACGGCCCAAACCATCGCCACGCTGGCCTCGACCCTGCCGGTGGGTCGAACGATCGTCCGGGCCCCGTCCGATGATGTACCGGCGTGGGCGGAGGGTTGGGACGTGCTGGGCCAGGGGTCCGCCGATGAGCCTCACGTTCAGCGGCCGTCTGCGGACGACCCCGTTATGCTGATGTATACCTCGGGTACGACGGGGCGTCCCAAGGGGGCCCTCTGGTCCCACGACAACCTCCTGTGGTTTGCCGCGATGCAGCGGATGCGCTGGGGGCTGGGACCCGAGACGGCCGCCCTGATGACCGGGCCCATGTACCATGTCGGCGCCATCGAGGATGTGGGCTTGGCGACGCTGCTCGCCGGCGGGCATGTCATTCTCATGCAAAGCCGTCAGTTTGATATTCAGCGTGCCCTGACCAGCATCGAGACGCATCGCGTGACCGACGCCGTGCTGTTTCCCTTTATGATTTATTCTCTGCTTCATCGGCCAGAAGACTGGGGCGAGGCCATGCGCACGGTGCGCCACATCTACTCGGGCGGCGATCCCGTGCTGCCCTGGGCCACCGCGGAACTGTCCCGCCGGATGCCGCACGCCGTGTTGACGCAGGTTTATGGGCTGACCGAAGGCACGCCCATCATCACCAGCCTGGATGGGGAGCCCCTGCGCCCCAGCTCAGTGGGCACGCCGCTGCCCCTGGCCGAAGTCCGGGTCATGGACGACAAGAACCAACCCTGCCCCGTCGGCGAGGTGGGAGAAATCTGGACCCACAGCCCGGTCGTCGCGCTGCGCTACTGGAACAGCCCCGAGGCGACTTCCGAGACCTTTCGCGACGGGTGGTGCCGCACGGGAGACCTGGGATATATCGATGACGCAGGTTATCTCTACGTGGTGGGTCGCAAAAAGGACATGATTCGGAGCGGGGGAGAAAACGTCTACCCTGCGGAAGTCGAGGACGTGCTGATGAGGCACCCGGGCGTGCAGGAAGTCGCCGTCATCGGGGTTCCGGATGCCGCGTATCTGGAAGCCGTGTGCGCCATCATCGTGCGAGCGCCGGACCAGGATCTCGATGTGGATGGGGTCGTCGCCTATTGTCGGCAGCACTTGGCCAGCTACAAGAAGCCGCGCCACGTGCTGTTCGCGGCCGAACTGCCGCGGACGCCGTCGGGCAAGGTGCAAAAACAGTTGCTGCGCGAGCGATGGCAAGATCCTCAGACCATGCGGGTCAGTAATGAGCGACTGGGGCCGGATCAGCGCTGAGAAACCGCTCAAGGCCGTTTTAGCGCAGCCGGACGGAGGACACTTCCTGCGGTGCCATAGCGGGCGGGCGGCGAGCGTGCGTCCGAGGCTCACCCAACACGACCCGGAATAAACGACGTTTATATCGTGATATACTAACCGCGACTCTGACTGCGGATTAATGGGGTCCGGGTGGTCGCAGCGGGCTCAGGGGTCGGCGACGCGGTGGGGTGGGAAACAGGGGGGACGAGGGGCATGAGGGAAGCGCCATCGGGTCAGTCGCCGTATCGGGGGCGGACGGCTGTGCTGGCCACCAAGCACCAAAAGGAAGCCGTCATTGGTCCTCCGCTGTCTACGACACTGGGACTGGCGCTGTATGTGCCGCCGAACTTGGACACGGACGCCCTGGGGACGTTTACCGGGGAGGTTCCGAGGGAGGGGCCCCCTCGGTCGGTGGCGGTGCGGAAGGCGCGCATGGGGATGGAGGCCGCCCACATGAGCTTGGGCCTGGCCAACGAGGGAAGTTTTGGCCCCTTTCCTTCGTGGCCCATGATTCCTGCCGATCACGAGATTCTCGTCTTTTTGGACGATGAGCTGGGTTTAGAGGTGGTCGAGCAGTGGCTCAGCCCGGAGACCAATTTTGCCTCGGTGGCGGTGCACCCGGCTGATGCAGACGAACTGGCGGACTTCTTGGACCGCGTGAAATTTCCGAGTCATGGCCTGATCGTGCGGCCGCACTCCGGCCTGCAGGAAGGGTATCTGTGGAAGGGCATCGTGGATCCCGCCGTTTTGCACGACGCGGTGGCCCGCGCGGCCGCGGTGTCGCAAGACGGCATGGCGCACGTGGAAACGGACATGCGCGCGCACATGAATCCGAGCCGCCAACAGGTCCTGGCGGTCCTGGCCGGGCGGCTGGGCGAGCGCTTGGCCGCGGCCTGTCCCGCCTGTGGTGCGCCGGGATGGGGCCTCGTCGATGTGGTGCGTGGGCTGGCGTGTGAGTCTTGCGGTGCAGCCACGCCCCTCGTCAAGGCGGAGGTGTTTGGGTGTGCCCGATGTTCCCACCAGGATTCGCATCCCCCAGCCCACGGCCTCACTGCGGCGTCGGCGGGCGACTGCGAGTGGTGCAATCCGTGATTGCGGGATAACAGAGGGGCTGTATCACGGGAAGACGCGACCGGGGCGTCGTTTACCGCGGAGTGTCTCGGCTGCCTGAGAGTGTGATAATGGAGTCGCCGCCGTGCCGGGGCGGGTGGCGACGCGGTCATCGGCGCGTAAACAGCCGGCCTTCGGATGGAGGACCGGACCTTAAAGGAGCGATGGGTATATGCAGAATCTGTCAAGTGCGGATCCCACCCCAATCACCGTGGCCTACGGAGATGGCATCGGACCCGACATCATGGAGGCGACGCTGAACGTGCTCCGCGCAGCCGGCGCACGGGTGGCTCCCGAGGTGATTGAAATTGGAGAAAAGGTGTACCTGCGCGGTGTGGAAAACGGCATTGAACCCAGCGCCTGGGAGTCGGTGCGCCGCACGCGGGTTTTTCTCAAGGCGCCCATCACCACGCCACAGGGGGGCGGATACAAAAGCCTCAATGTCAGCATGCGCAAGGCGCTGGGGCTGTATGCCAATGTCCGTCCCAGCATTGCGTATCCGCCTTTCGTTCACACGTTGCACCCCAAAATGGACGTAGTGATCGTCAGGGAAAACGAAGAAGATTTGTACGGGGGAATAGAACACCGTCAGACACAACAGGTGTATCAGTGCCTGAAGTTGATCACCAGGCCCGGCTCGGAGAAGGTGATACGGTACGCGTTTGAGTACGCAAAGGCATACAACAGAAAGAAAGTCACTTGCTTTATGAAGGACAACATCATGAAGCTTACCGACGGAGTGTTTCATCAGATTTTCGACTCTATTGCTAAAGAATATCCAGAGATACAAAGCGAAAGCTGGATCGTGGATATCGGCGCCGCAAAGTTGGCCTCTACGCCAGAGATGTTCGATGTGATCGTGATGCCCAATTTGTATGGCGACATTCTTTCGGATGTTACGGCGCAGATTTCCGGGTCAGTGGGATTGGCCGGGTCCGCCAACATCGGTGAAACGTGCGCCATGTTCGAGGCGATTCACGGCTCGGCGCCGCGTCTGGCCGGGCAAAACCGCGCGAATCCGTCGGGGCTTCTGCTGGCGGCCGTGATGATGCTGGTGCACATCAACCAAAGCGACGTGGCCACCAAAGTCCACAATGCGTGGCTCCGCACGATTGAAGACGGCGTGCACACGCGGGACATCTTTACGGAGGGGGTCAGTCGGCAGGCGGTGGGGACCGTCGAGTTCGCTGAGGCGGTGGTGGCCCGCCTCGGGCGTCGGCCCGAAGTGCTCGCCCCCGTGGAGTACGGCAACGCGCCACGAATTCCCACGGCCTCAGCGCCACGGGAGGAGCCGCACGCCGACCGCAGACTCGTCGGCGTGGACGTGTTTCTCAATTGGGAGGGACCAGGGCCGGATACGCTGGGGCCGGCGCTGTCTGCGGCGGCAGCTCAGGGCTGGACCTTGCGCGTCATCACCAACCGTGGGGTGAAGGTGTGGCCCAACGGATTTCCTGAGACCTTCTGCACCGACCACTGGCGGTGCCGCTTCCAGATGGACCAGGATGTGGTGCGGCCAACGGATGTGGTGAACCTGTTGAAGAAATTGGTGGACGATGGGTTTGACGTCATAAAGACCGAGAACCTGTACCTGTTTGACGGGGTTCCAGGGTTTTCGGCCGTTCACGGATAGGGGCCGTGCACCGTGGGGACCGAGATGTCCGGTGCATCTTGGCCGCATGAGGGCCTTGGCCAACTCCACCGCGTAGCAAGCGCCTGATGCGGCAAGGACGGCAGGGCCGACCGGCAGACGAGTCCGCGGCCCGATGGTAGGGCCGCCGGGAGCGCGAAAGGGGTGGCGTGTGGTCGGCTGGACTTTCTTAACCAACCACGCGCAAGTGTTGCTGTGCTTGGCTCGCCGGGATGGAGAGCGCTTGACTGCCCGAGAAATTGCGGCTCAGGCAAGGATTACGGAGCGTGCCGTGCAGCGCATTCTCGATGATTTGGAAGGGGAGGGGTATATCAGCCGACACCGGGATGGACGTACTAACCGGTACGAAGTCCACGCCGACCTGCCGATGCGTCACCCGGCCCAACGGGGACGTGCCGTGCGAGATCTGCTGGATCTGCTGGCCGCGTCAGAGGCATAGCCTCCTGCTCGGCAGGGTGGTCGTGAGCCGGCCAACGCTGTTGCAGGGCAGGGGGCTCTGCGCATCTGCCGCCACCGCAGCGCCTCCGACGCTCATCTCCCTGATGACGCCGGTCTCTTGGGCGCCGCGTCGCGCGCCGGGCGCACGCACCCCAGGGTGGTGCGGCGCAGTTCCTTGAGCGTGCCCCAATTGCTGACCGCGCCACGCCGCCGTCAACGGCGTATGAAGGGTCCTTGGCATCAGTGCCAACATGTAATATAATGGCTGCACGGGGGATTCCGAATGCACCAGGTTGACATGACCGACGGCTGACGCCCCGACGGGTAGACGAAGCCGCGGGTCGTGCTAATTTGCCGCTTCGGATCGCTCTCGCTAAACTGGTCAGGTGATGGGCGCCCGTAGCTCAGTGGATAGAGCAGAGGTTTCCTAAACCTCGTGTCGGCGGTTCGATTCCGTCCGGGCGCACCAATCAACTTTGAATCCCCGCAAGGCCGCCGCCCAGATTGACCGCGACTACACCGGCCGACACCGCTAGGCCGGGAGGGACACGATGCGTCCGGCGCACGACGAGGATTAAACAGCCTCCTGGGCGCCGCCACGGTCGGGACCGCTACCTTGAGCGACTAGTGCAACCCTCGATCACCGCCCGTCCGAAAACTTTCGACTGACAAGCAGGATTTCCCAGCCGTGTGCCGAAGGACCTCTTCAAAGGCTCACACTTTAAAGGGCTGAAACCATGGAGAAGAGAAAGCTTCGCTGGCTCGCTGGGACGGGAGCTGGCTCCGTACTGCTCATCGCGGCCGCGAACGTGCATGCGCTCGCCGCGACGTCGTCACCACGGGTCCGGGTCTCTGTCGCCGGGATGTCTAACACCCAGATTCTCGCCGTCGAACAACAGATGATCTCCCAATTCAATGCGGAA
>JAJYPH010000127.1 GCA_021795575.1 Bacillota bacterium | reverse complement strand
TGGTGCGTCCCCTCGACGTGGATCAGGCGTATGCCCTGCTGGAGGACCTGACGGCGTGGCGGGTGCACTCGCCGAATGCTGAGGACGTTTTGGCGGCGGTTCGCATTCACCGCGAGCACGTCATCTCGCTGTGGGACGCGCTCATCGTCCAGAGTGCCCGTGCGCTCGGCTGCGCCACCTTATGGACCCAGGACTTGAATGACGGGCAAGTTATCGAAGGGGTGCTGGTGCAGAATCCGTTGCGGTAGGGCCAACAAAGTCTGGTTCTTCGAGAAGCGGGGTGTCGCCCGGCGTAGTCGCGCACCGACACTTCGCTAACGTTCCGACGTCCGGCTCGACAGCCGTCGTCCGCCCTTGTACAAGTGCTGGCGGGATTTCATCGCCCGATCTCGAAACCTTCGGGCGAACGACGGCGGGTGCTGCAGGCTGGGGAACGCACCCTCGACGCTGTGAAGCATCGCTATGGACAGGGCGTAGTGCGTGTGGCTTACGAGTAATCGCACGCGCGGGTCGCCCGCCGACTTGGCTGCGGGTGAGGGCTTTCGGCCGCGTCGGGCCCGCTGGGCCCGGGGTGCGTCTCAACCTCGTTTAGGCCCCACGGACGTACCAGACACTCGCCACCCCATAGCCCGCGGCCGCCAGCACTTCGGTGAGGGTGCCGGCCGCCGTGCGCACCGGCACAATGGCCAAGACCGCCTCGGCAGCGAGGGCCTGGCGCTCAAACCGGTCGATAGCAAAGGGGGGCGCCGTATCAAGTGCCAGCGCCACGGGACCGCCGGGGTCGTACACCGGCGGCGCAGGCCCCACCAGCATGGGGAGGCGCTCCCCCTCGGCCAGCGCCGGGGTCAGCGGCGGCTCCAACGGGCGCACCCACCACTGAGCCCCCGGCTGAAACCCCCGGTCCCGCAACATCCTGTTCTTGGCGTCATCCCGCCCGGCCGACACCACGATGAGGCGGTCTGGCCGGCTCACCCGTGCAGCGGCGGCCACCGACTCCAGCAAGGCGCCCCCCACCGTGCGCCACCAATCCGGCGCCGCCACATAGAAGTCATCCACCAGCCACGAAGCGTCACGGTCTTGTGCGAACGGTGGCACCCTCACCCGGTGGTCTGCGATGGCTGCCCCGACGACAACCCCGCGGGACTCCGCCGCGAAGGCGGTATGGTGCCCGTCCGCCAGGCAGTCCGCAAGGAACGGCGTGTGGTGCATTCGGGCATCGGCTGCGGGCCGCCAAAACACGGGAGAGTACGCTTGGTAGATGCGCCGGCGAGCGTCCGCGAAGTCGGCAATGGCGCCCGCGTCGTCGGCGCGGGCGGGCCGAACGGTGAAGTCCTGGGGCATCGCCCTTCAGGACCAGTGGCGTTGCACAAACGTCAGGCGGCCCGATCCCTGCTGGTACCGTCCGTAGTGCCCAGGATTCTTCTTATAGTAGTCCTGGTGGTAGGATTCGGCCGGGTAGAACGGTCCCGCCGGCAGGATTTCGGTGGCGATGGGACGGTTGAACCGGCCGCTGGCCGCGAGCGCTGCCTTGGACCCCTCGGCCAACTGCCGTTGCTCTTCCGTGTGATAGAAGATGGCGGCTCGGTACGACGAACCTCGGTCGACAAACTGACCGCCGGCGTCGGTCGGGTCAATCTGCTGCCAAAAAAGCTCCAGCAGCCGCTCGTACGGTATCACCCGCGGGTCAAACGTAATTTGCACTGCCTCGCGGTGGCCGGTCGTCTCGCTGCACACCTCGGCGTAGGTGGGGTTCACGGTGGTGCCTCCGGTATAGCCCGACACCACGCGCTTCACCCCAGGCCACTGGTCAAAGGGGTGGACCATGCACCAAAAGCAACCGCCCGCGAACGTGGCCACGGCCAGTGATTCGTCGTGTCCTGGCGGACTTTCCATCATAAGGATACCTCCGTTGCGCCGCTGGGCTTCCCAGCGCGCCAGGATACTGGTTGCGCACCACGGCCGTCCACCGGCGAATCGAACAGACCACGTGATGGCATGAGACTCCTTCGCATCCGGCTCCGAAGCCCGCGTGGCTCATTCTATGCCAACACCCGCCCCTGGCGGAAGGGCCGCGCGGATCCTCGCGTCACCCGAGTGCCAAGGTTTCAACGAACCCGCAGAATGCCGTTTGGCGCTGAGCGGACGAAGGCGACCGGTCGGGGCCGATGGCCCACCCATCCACAAGAAGTTGGCGACACCTCGCCGGCGAAGTCCGACGGGCCCCCTTGGGCCCGGTGGGTGATCCTTCGCAGACCTCGGGACCCCAGGCCGGTGCAACGCGTCCGCGTCAGCCAGGTACTACGAAGGATTCGGAGGGGCGCCCGTTCGCAGATACGCTTCCCACTCTTGGGGAAAACCCATGCGCACCAGATTCCCTGCGGGACCCTGGCCTCCCATCAACGCCTCCAACTCCGTGACGAACCGCCACGGTCCGGGTGCTTTTGGTCCCTTACGGCAATGCTGCGCCCCGCACTGCGGTTCTCATCGACCCGCAACGTCACCCACCGCCTTACGGTGCGACCACCTCCACCTTGATTCGATCCGGGTCCTCAAAGTAGAGGGCATAGTGGTCCGGGCCGCCGGCAAAGGGATGCCGATCCTCATAAAGAATCCGAAAGCCGCGCGCACGCAGCTGCTCGGTCAAGGCATTGACCTGGTCTCGCGACTCGGCCCAAAAAGCCAAGTGGTTCAGACCCACCCGACCCCGGTGGTACGACACATCCAGATGCCGGTCCAAAGTCTGCACGAATACTAAGTAGGTATCATTCAACCGCCAACTGCGTCCGGCATCCCATTGTTGGAACGGCGCAAACCCGAGCTCCGTGAGAAACCATCCCCAGAATTCCGTAGATTGTGCAAGGTTGGAAACATAAAGTTCTACGTGGTGAATACCATTCAAGAAACTTGGCCTCCTCCTTGTATATCAATCGTGAGAGACGTGTCTCTCAACCGTCGACCTGGACCGAAAGCCTGGGAACCGGTGGGCATGGAGCTGACCGTTGCTGAGGACGGGATCCAGGAGATCGGAGGAGCTGCGCCGAATGGGATGGTGACGTCCGATCGAGGGACAGGCTAAGTCCTCCTTGCGCCTGAGCGCTCCCGAAGAATGCCGCCTCGCCCCGGTCCGCCCATCGCTGACCCCCACGGTGCGCCCGGCGCCGCGGGCTGCAGGAGCAGCAGCCGGCAGAACGCCCCGCGGCGTCGCCCAAGCGCTAATCGGACAGCAAGGCTGCGAGTAGCCGGCCGGGCGGCGAGGCTCCCCGATCACGGACGGTCTCACGGAAAGGAGGTAATTCAGATGGACCCCATCTTGGTGGGCATCGACGTGAGTCGCGACCGGGTCGCGGTGGCCGTCACGGATACGGCCGGCCAGGCCCGCTACGGTCACGGCCGCTTCCCCAATACCGCCGCCGGCGCCGCGGCCCTGGTCACGGCGTTGACGACCTGGATCCCGGCGGGCCGGACGGGGGTGCGCCTCGGCTTGGAAGCCACGGGCGTCTACGCCTGGCATTTGGCTCTGTTCCTGAGCCAGGCGCCCGCCCTGACCCCCTACGCGGCGACGGTCTACCTGCTCCAGCCCCGCACCGTCCATCGCTACATCGCGGCCTTTGCCAGCCGCCGCAGCAAGACGGACCCCGAAGACGCGTGGCACATCGCCGCCGTATTGGGCCAACCCGCCTGGCTGCCCCACCCGTTCCAGATCACGGAGCGGACGGTGGCCCTGCAGCGGCTCACCCGGCATCGGCGGCACTTGGTCCAGACCCTGGCGCGGATGAAAAACTACGGCGCCAGCTATCTCTTCTGGCAAGCCAGTGGCTTGGCCCTCGACCCGCCCTGGGCGGACCCCTGGGGCGCCAGCGCTGCCGGCGTCCTTACGCGCTATGCCACGAGCGAAGACATCGCGGCGGCCCCACTGGACGACTTGGTCCGGGACCTGGGGCACGATGCCCACGGACGCATGGCCGACCCGGCCGCCGTCGCCCACGCGATCCAGCGAGCCGCCCGCGCCTCGTATCGTCTGCCCGCGGTGTTGAAGGAACCCGTGCACCAGATCCTGAGTTGGACGGTGCAGGACATCCGCTACCTGACCCAGCAGATCCACGCCGTAGACCAGCGCATCGCGCGGGAACCCGCCGTGTGCACGACCCGCTTGCAGACCGTGCCCGGCATCGGGCCGGTCTTCGCCGCGGGCCTCCTCGCGGAAATCGGCGACATCGGCGCCTTCCCCTCGGATGACCAGCTGGCCCAGTTCGCCGGCCTCACCTGGCCGGCGGCTCAGTCCGGGCAGCTGACCCGCGAGGATCGCCCGCTCGCCCGGACCGGCAACGCCTTTCTCCGGTACTACCTGGTGGAAGCCGCCAACAGTGTCCGCCGGCACGAGCCCCGCTACGGGGCGTATTACGCCAAGAAGTTCGCCGAGAGCACCCAGTTCGCCCACCGCCGGGCCCTGGTGCTCACGGCACGGAAGCTGACCCGCCTGATCTTCGCTCTGCTGCGCGATGACCGGGCGTACAACCCGGAGCACCAATCGGCGCTCCCCCATCGGTCTGCCTAACCTCCCGGGGTCCGCCTTGGCCGGGAACCAGATCCTGCTAGCCGCAGGATCGGGGAGGTGTAGGTGACTCTGCCCTTCTTCGCCGCGCCGAGCCCAAAATCCTCTTGACATCTACACCCCACTCTTCGAGCGCCAGCAGCACCGCGCCCCAGTCGGCGGCCGGCCGCAGCGGATACTGCTCCGCCAAGTCGCCCCGCCGCTCCAGCGCGGCATGGGTGGCCCGTGCGCCCACGTCCAGGCCGCCATCGGCGAATCGCGCCACGGCGCCCAGCTCGGCAATGCGCCCCACATCCACCAACAGCCGTGGCGCCGCCCGCCGGAGCTTCATCATGGGCAAGAAGCTCTGGCCGCCGGCCAGCGCTTTGGCGTCGTCGCCCTCTTGGGCCAAAAGCTTGGCCGCCTCGTCCAGCGAAGCCGGCGCCACGTCTTCAAATGCGTGGGGAAACACGAACCCCTCCTAACTGCCCTAGCGGCGATACCCGGGTGAGACCGATTGTTGGCCGGGCGGCGTCCCGCGCCCAGATCGTTTGGGATCCCCCTTAGGATCCGGGCGGCAGATCCCGCACGCTACCCGAACGTCGACATGGCATATACTGGGAAAGGCTAAAAGCATGGAGAGGCGGGCGCGCTGTGAGCCAGATACCGGTCGTGCTGGTCGATAGTCGCGAGGTGATGCGGCGCGGGCTGGCGGCCTGCCTCGCCATCGCGGGCGGATTCCAAGTGGTGGGGGAAGCGCCCGGGCCGGCCGAGGGGCTTGCCCTGATGCTCCAGGAGCGGCCCCGCGTCGCCATCCTGGGCCTGGCGCCGGGGGATGGAGACAGCCTGGCTCTGTGCCAGGCGATGCGGGACCGGGAGCTTGCCACGGCGGTGGTGGTGATGGCCGCCGCCGCTACCCGGGAGCCTCCGGTGGCCTGGCTCAAGCTCGGGGTGCGCGGGTGGCGGGCCGAAGACATCTCGGCGGCCGAGCTGGCGCAGAGTGTGGTGCGCGTGGCGGAGGGTGGGGCGGTGCTGGACGCGCACACCACCCGCCGGGTGCTGGAGTGGCTGGGCGGCGGGGCGGGCCCCGCGGCCTTAGAGGAGCCCGACCGCTCCATCCTGCGGCTGGTTGCGGAAGGGCTCACTAACCGAGAAATTGGCCAGCGCGTGTTCCTTGCGGAAAACACCGTGCGGGCGCGGGTCAACGACATGGTGCGGCGGCTGCACGCCAAAAACCGGGTGGAAGCGGTGATGATTGCTGAGCGGCAAGCGCTGTGGTGAGTTAGCGCGGGCCGGCGACGGGGGTGCGAAAGGCGATGCCCAGCCGGTTCCAGGCGTTTATCGCGATGATGGCCATGGTCAGTGACACTAGCTCCGGGGCGCTGAAGTGCTGGGACGTCAGCTCAAACACGGCGTCGGGCACGTGCTGCTCGCCCACGAGCGTGACGGATTCCGCCCACGCCAGCGCCGCTCGCTCGCGCTCCGAGTAAAACGGGGCTTCCTGCCAGGCAGGCAACCCAAAGAGCCGGGCCTCTGACTCGCCGGCCTCACGGGCCGCCCGCGTGTGCAGGTCCAGTCAGTAGGCACACCCGTTGATTTGCGACACTCGCACGTCTATCAACTGGACGAGACTCGGCTCCAGCCCACTCTCGTTCACGTGCTGCTGCAGCTGACGCATCGCGGCTAAGGCCGCCCGCGATGTCTGGGCCCACGGTATGCGTGCGCTCATCCTTGACCCCCTCGTATTGGCAGGCGGCGCCGGCCGCCGGCTTGGACAGCGCTAGCCTACGCCGGCCGCTGGCCGGTGGCAAGGGGCCGCGCGGGCCGCTTGCGGCAGAGGACGCAGCGGAGCCATGGCCTCACGCGTGCAGGGGCCGAAGCCGCCGCTTCTCTCACACGAGGAAAGTCCGCCCCACCGCTCATGGCCATTCGACACGCGGACGGGTCCCCCGAGTGAAGGGGGACCCGTCCGCCGTGAGACTCCCTGTCTTAGGGCATGGTAATGTCAAAGCGATAGAACGTGCCGTTCCGCTCCACCCATGTCTGGAAGGTGGCTGGCGCAGGCACCGTCCAGACCGTGCCGCTCATCGTCCCCGCGCCCACCGGCACATACCAGGGGTCCGACGCCGACGTGTTGCCGTCGCTCGTCACCGTGCCGTTGCTCGGAGGGCCCCATTCGGAGATGCTGCCGCCGCTGCCCGCCGTAAGCAGCACGCCGACATACGAGTAGCCCTGGAGAGAGGACGCCTCGCTCTCGTTCGTCAGATCCACGTAGTAGGCGGGGGTGCCACTGCTGTTGGACCATACCGCCAGCGTTTGGTTGGTCGCGGAGGAGGTGCCCGCCGTCACGGTGGCTCCCGACACGATGGCCGGTGTCAGGATGGTGACGCCACCCGCGGATACCGTCGCATAGCTGCTCAGGGACGCGGTATACGGCACGAGCGTGTACGCGGTGCCGCTTATCGACGCGGTCGCCGTGGCCCCCGACGTGGAGTTTAAGCCGTTGTCCACCGGGGCGGTCTGCACGTCACTGGCCGGCAAGCCCGGCAGCGCCGTGGATCCGCTGGTGGCCGCGGACACCGGCTCGGTGACGTACTCGGCACCCGCTTGGGTGTTGTCCACGGCGCTGGAGGGAGTCATCACCGTAAAGCTGTTAAACGGCGTCAGCGTCGCATCGGTCGTCCCCGAGGGAATGGTGACCGTGAGGTCCACCGTGTGTGAGCCACTCAGCACGGCGCTGGAGCCTATCAGCGTGGCCCCCGAGACGGTCGCGTCCTGCACCGTGAAGAAACTGCCAGGTGCCAGGGTGCCGGGGGCCAAGGTGCCGCCGTACGTGTCGTAGCCCAGCGCCAGTGTCATGGACCCCGCGGCACTCGATGTCGCCGCCGTGAAGTCGATCACCGTGGCACCCGTGGCGACGGCTTGCAGGGGCTGCATCGCGATGTTAATCGGCGCCGCCGGCGTTAGGAGTCCCGAGACCGCCGCAGCGCTCACGGTGATGTCACCCGTGGCTCCGGATGGCACGTCCACGGTCGCGGAGGCCGCCGTGGCGGGTGCGGACAGGCCCGGCACCGACACGCTGCTCACGGTGGTCGCGGTGTCGGTGGCCGCGGAGCCGCTCGCGAACGCCGCCGAGCCGCCGGTGACCGACAGGGTGACCGCGTACTGCTGGCTGTTCTCGTTCAGCGGGTAGCCCGCTTGGTCGGTCACCACGGCGTACACGGTTGCGCTGGAGGTGACATTGTTGGCCAGCGCGCTCGGGATGGCCAACAGCTCCAGGCCGGCCGCGCTCGGGGTGGCCCCCGAGATGGTGGCCGTGGCGTTCGCGTAGCTGATAGTGGTCCCACTGGCTCCCGCAGGCGTCAGGTCACTCGCCGAGACGGTGAACGGCGCCGCGGTGTAGCCGCTGTCCGTCACATCAACCGTGGCCATGCCGCTGGTGACCGTGGCCTTGCCGCTGGACACGCCACTGAGCGCCAGGGCCGCACTGCTGGCCGACGGCCCGTTGAGGGCGACGGACACGAGCCCGCTGAAGTTGGGCACAAGGTCGCCGTGGCTGTCTTCGACCGTGAAGGTTACGGTGTCGGAGGCGTGGCCGTCTGCCGTCAGCGATTGGCTGGACGGCGTGGCCACCACCTGGCTTGCGGCGCCGAACGCCACCTGCTTTCCGATGTTGCTCAACAGCGCCCCGTGCTGATTGTTAGCCGCTGCCGGGCTTTTGGCGTACGCCACGTACTTGTACGTGCCCGACTGGCTGGTCGTGAACGAAAACGTGTTGCTGGTATGGTAGGAGCCACTCTGCACCCACGTGCCGTTGGGCTCTTGGTACCAAAACTGATACAGCGGGCTGAAAATGCCGCTCGACGCTGCCGTCAAGGTTACGGTGGTGCCCTTGGCGACCTCGCCGCTGGCGCTGGAGGCCACCGACACGGTGGAGCCGTTAAAGACGCCGTCGGGCAGCGTCGTCTGCGCCATGCTCCAGTCGCCGGCGGCCACCTGGGCCTTATCCATGACGTCCACGACGACCAAGTAGTCCCCTTGAGACGGCGTCGCCAGCGTAAACGTGTTGCTGGTCGAGTAGTTTTGCATGTCGCTCCACACGCCGGTGGGCGATTCCACCCAGAACTGATACTCCGCAGTGCCCCCGGGATCGCTCGCGCTCGCCGTGAACGTGGCCGAGCCATTCGTGGGCCGAATGGGCCCGGATAAACTCACCGAGCCGGGGGTGACCGTCGGCGCACTCTTCGCCAAGACCGCCGTGGCCGGCAGAATCGACATCCACGCCAACGATGAGGCCATCGTCAGGCCGGACCACAACCGGATTTTTCGCCCTTCAATCATCGTTTCTCCTCCTCTGCGCGCTGCCGTGTGTCGAACCCCGGGGCCTTGTGCCCGCGGGTTTCGACACGAGCTACGGAAATCCCTCACAAAATCATTTCGCTAGGCGCCGCAGATTTCCTGCCATGCCACAGGCAACGCCGCCCAGCTGGGGAGGGAGCGAGATGATCCTGCGGCCGACCCGTGCCGTCCATGAGGCGCGGTGGATGGCCAAGGCGATGGCGGAGGCGTCTCTCGGATTACCGCCCCCACGGGCGCGGGCGGCGGCCGCCTGAGATGGTGGCTCAGTCGAGAGCGGTCAGGACTAGGGGGAATCCTTTCGGACCTCGTCACTGCAGCAACCTGGCCGCGATCCCCGAGGAAGCCCCGGCCTTACGAGGGTTGATGGTGGCCGCGCTGGCCAATTGGTGATTGCCTTAGTACACTGATCACGCTGATGAAGAGATCCGCGGCGATCCAGTTCCCGCTGTTGTCGATGCGGGCAATTAATGATGCGGAACTCTCGCTCGGCGACCTCGGTTACCTCCCGGGCGCCCTTTCGTCCCCCGCAGCGGCCGAAATCCGGATCCAGAACGCCCGCTCCTCGGCTTCTTCTGCCGCCAGCATGGCGGCGAGCCGGTCCTCTTCCCGTTTCTGGGCCCGCTCCTTGCGTGCTGCCCATTCGGATGCAGGGGTGACACGCCCCTCCTTGAGCTCCTCGTGGATGCACCGCGCCTCCGCCGGGTAGAGGCTCTTGAGTCCCCCAAGGTCGATGGCGGCCATGCTGTGCACGCCTTCGTCGAGGTAGCGCTCCAAACGCAAGAGGTCGTAGATGTAGTCCCGACCATCCCATCCCACTTCCTCGACCCGGTCCCGCACGAACACCGTGCGCGGAGGGTCCAGCCGGCTCCATTTTCTCGACACGGCTATCCGCTCCTTACTTTATACTCAATACTCACCCGCGGGCTTCACTCCGGCGGCACCGCATCTAGCACAGGCCACTACAGCACCCGCAGCCGATGCACCACCGCCGCCATCCCGCCGCCGAAGGAGACGTGCTAATCGGGTTCCTGGTGTTCTCCATGGTCGGCACCACGAGGCGCCACCCGTATTCCGCCATACCGGGCATACGCCTCCTGTCCGATGTTCTGGATGATCATCCGCTCCAGCGCTTCCGGACCCCGATCCTTGTAGATGGTGCGCCACTTGGCAATGGTGAGCCGGATCGCTGCCTCGCGGCGCTCCTCGTCCGTGAGCTCCCGCGGGGGTTGGCCCCGAAACATGGGATCGAATACGTCGCGAAACTCCATCGGTGTTCCCTCCCATCGTAACTCCATGGAGCAGATGCACCCATCGGGAGCCGCCTTGCCGCCACCCACAAAAGGGCGCGCAGCCAAATCCCGGCACCGTCGCCCCGCGTCCGCGCCCTCACCGGTGTCCGTCGATCGGGGGCGTTTGCGCCTCCTGGGCCGTCGGTCCTGGGGGACTGCGCCTCCCCTGCACGGCGTGCGCCGCGACCCACGTCCACAGCGCGTCCTTCATGACTGTGTACCGCGGGGATTCCTCCTCAAGCGCCTGGCACTGCGGCCAGGTGATGAGCATCCGCTGCGGCCGGTCTCCGCCCCGACGTCGGTTATCGCCATCCCTCTCATTACCAGTATATCTTCGTACTGCCACGACCGGATGGCAAGGTTCCGGGGCCGCCCGGATATTCGGCCCGTCTC
>JAJYPH010000126.1 GCA_021795575.1 Bacillota bacterium | reverse complement strand
AATCTCGGGGTCGTACACGTTCTTCAACATGTCCACCACAGCTTCGGGGGTGGCGGTTGCCATGCGAACCCCTCCTCTCTTGGTGCCCTCTCCAGACTCTAACGCCCTCGGGCCGTCGGGCGGTCGGTTCACCTTAAGTTGCCCCGCCGCCGACTGACCGTTCCCGATCATTATAGGGGAACGTGCCAAAGATCGGGGCCCAAGCCGGACACATGCACTGCGCGCATGCGGTCCGGTCGCCTTGGCACCCCTCGTGCGGGTTCTCCATAGCGATATCTGGACCGCGAGCACATTTGTGGAACGAAAGGAAGCTGACCCATGGAACTGACCGATCTGACCGCTTATCTGGTGCTGGCGGCTATTGCCCACAGCGCCGCCGGCGTGGCCACCGACCTGGTTCCCACGGTCAATGACCGCTGGCGGCGCCGCATTCAGGAATGGCTGTCATCCGGTGTGGGCGTGGGGCTGGCGTTTGGCACCGGTGTGGACCTCCTGGCGGAATTGGGCATCACGGTGGTATGGCCACCGGCAGGCCTCATTGTCACCGGGCTGTTGTTGGGCCAGGGTACGAAGTTTGGCATTCAGATGATTCAAGGGCTGTCCACAAGAGGACCCGCCTCGGAACGCCCTAACGGTGATGCTTGACGCAAGCGGGCGCACCAGTCGTCGGGTGGGCGCGGCAGCGGACCATCCACCGCCACAGCTTGCACGCGGCGTATAGCAGGATGTTGGCAAATGACGTCGAACGCAGTAGGTAGTGGTATTACAGATGACGTGGTTACGCGGGGCGGTTGGCGGGTTGCTGGGCCGCGCTGGGGAGGAGGACTCCGCTTGAAGCTCGTAACCTTGGCCGAGGCCACGTTGGTCGTGGCCTTCCTGGTCACGTTGTGGCCGCGGCAGGGGGCTCGGGTCACCAGGGCTTACCTCACGCCCGTGGTGGGCACCGTGGCGATCACCGCGCTTGACATTCTGGCCCCCCATGTGACCCCGTTCTGGGGAATCGTCCTGCGGACGGTGGCCCTGGTGGGTCTCTTGTTCCAGCCCTTCTTCCTGATGCGCCTCGTCAGCGTACTGCAACCCGTGTCTCGCCGGCGCTTGCAGGTCATGGGCATCGTCAGCGGCGTGCTGGCGTTGGCGGCGGTGGGGGCCAGGGCGTTGCCGGCTGGCCTTCGATTGCCGCTGGACTGGATCGCCGTGTTGGGGCTGATCGTGGCGGAGGCGTACGGCACCTGGCGTCTGTGGCGCGGGGGAACGCGCGCTATTGGCGCCGCGCGGCAGCGCGCCTACATGTTAGCGCTGGCGTCGGCGCTGGTGACCCTGCTGCTGGTGGCGGAGGTGGGGACGGCCGCCGCCCACGTGTTGATTCCCGCTACAGCGATGAGCGTCGGACTGGCTGTCATATCCTTGCAATATGTCATGGCGGGGGCCTCCCCCCGGTGGCTTCGGCATGCCTGGCAGATGCCTGTACTGTACCGGTACTACGGGGCGGAGCAGTCCAGCGAAGATCCGGAAGAACCGACCATCGTGGAGCGCCTTGTTTCCCTGGCCATGCTGGTTGTTGACGGCGTCGGCGGGGAGGTGCTCGTCCGCGAGGCCGAGGGAACGGCGTTCGCCTCCTCGGGCCGCTGGGGACAGGTTCCCGTCCCGTACGGTGAGTCCGCTTCCGATGACGAGGTGTTGGACCGCGTGTGGCAGACGGGGGCGGTCGAGACGGTCCAGCTCGACCGTCCGCGGTCATCCCCGTGGGCGCCGGATGAGGACAGGCTCTCCGTGCGGCGGGTGATCGTGCTGCCGGTCCGCGCGGGTGCGGCCACCCTCATGGTGCTGCGTCTGTACAGCCCCGTGCATGGGCTGTTCCTTCAGGACGACCTGGTAATGCTGGAATCATTGGCCACGTATGCGGGGTCCCGCGTACTGAATGCGCGTGCATGGGCCCGCGACCGCGCCGTGGCGAACACGCTCCGAGAGGCGAACCGCGCGCTAGAGGCCGCCAGCACCGCGAAGAGTGACTTTCTGTCCGGCATGAGCCATGAATTTCGCACACCGCTGAACGCGATCATTGGGTTTTCCGACCTGATGCTGCAGAGTAGCAATCCCAGCCTCCCCGACCGATACCAGCGGTATGCGGCCAACATCTTGGAAAGCGGGCAGCACCTGCTGCAAATTGTGAATGATGTCCTGGATATTGCCAAGGCGGATGCGTCGCGCCTGGAAATTCGCCTGACCCCGGTCAAGCTGGCGCGCGTGGTGGATGCTGCTCTGCTACTGGTACGCCCGCAAGCGGCCGCTGGCGGCATCACGCTAGTGGATGAGACGGACGGGGAGGAGACACTGTGGGCGGACGAGTTGCGTGCCCGACAGGTCCTGCTCAACCTTTTGTCCAACGCCGTCAAGTTCACTCCCGCCGGTGGACGGGTACAGATCTCGTCGCAACGCCACGATGACCGGGTGGAGGTGCTGGTCGAGGATACCGGCATCGGCATCGACGCCGCGCACCTGACCACGGTGTTTGACGAATTTGTCCAGGTGTCTCACGGGACCGACCGGGCGTATGAGGGCACCGGACTGGGCTTGCCGCTGGTGCGCCGACTGACGGCCGCTATGGGCGGAGGCGTCCGGGCGGACAGCACCCCGGGGGTTGGCAGTGTGTTCACCGTCTGGTTCCCCGTGCCCCCGGGACCGGCTCGCGCCGGTGACCCGCCGACGAAGGCACTTCGGACGACTGATGTGGCCGTGCTGGTGGTGGACGACGATCGGATGGTGCGCGAATTTTGTTGGCAGGTGCTGAGCGATGCTGGCTACGAGGTGCAGGTGGTGGGTGGGGTGGACGCGGCGCGCGAGGCCATCGCCGCATCCCCGCCGCACCTGATCCTGTTGGACCTGCTGCTGGACGGGGAGTCGGGCGAAGAGGTGCTGCGCACCATTGAGGCCCTGAGCCCCCGCCCGCGCGTGCTGGTGATGAGCATCGTCGACCCGGACCACCGGACGCTGGCCGGAGCGGTTGCCGGCTGGCTGGTGAAGCCGGTGCGCGCCGACCGGCTGCGCACCGCGGTGGCGCAGGTGCTGGCCGAGCGGCCCGCCGGTCAGCCGACGGAGGTGGAGCGGGATGCCTAACACGCGCCAGGTGCTGGTGGTGGACGACAATGCGATGAGCCGCGAGCTGGCCCACGACGTGCTGCAGGATGCGGGCTGGCAGGTGATGGAGGCGGCATCCGTGACGGAGGCCGTCCGACAGCTGGCGTCAGAATCCGTGGCTCTGTTGGTGTTGGACTGGCATCTCAACGCGGCCACCGGCCTCGATGTCCTGCAGCACCTGGAGGGACAGACGCCGCGCCCGCGCGTGCTGGTGGTCACGGCCGATGCCCGGTCGGAGCTCCGAGCCGCCGCGCTGGCGGCCGGCGCGGACGCCGTGCTGACCAAGCCCTACCGCATGGCGGCTTTGCAGGAGGCTGCGGAAGCGGTTCTGACTGACGCGGATATCCCTGGTAACTAGAACGATGAGGGGGGGACGCCGTGGCGAAAGTCCTGATTGTTGACGATGACCGCGTCAACCGCGAGCTCATGTCGGCGCTGCTGGAGGAAATGGGGGAGCCGACGCTGCTGGCCAACAATGGTCGTGCGTGCCTGGATATCTGCCGATCCGAAGACGTGGGCGTCGTGCTGCTGGACGTCATGATGCCCGGCCTGGATGGATACGAGGTGTGCCAGACCCTCAAAGACGACCCGGCAACCAATTTGGTGCCCGTGATTCTGGTGACCGCGCTGGGCGATCGGGAGGCCCGGGTGCGCGGCATTCAGGCGGGGGCCGACGACTTTCTCACGAAGCCGGTGGACTCTGGCGAGCTGGTTCCGCGCGTGCGCTCGGCGCTGCGCACCCATCATCTGATCGGCCAGACCCAGACCGTCTACGCCCTGGCCGCCTCGCTGTCCAGCGCACTGGAGGCACGGGATGCCTACACCCATCAGCACGCCAACCGGGTGGCCAACTACGCGTCGCGGACTGCCGAGCACATGGGGATCCGCGGCCGCGAGCGCCGCGACCTGTATCTCGGGGGGCTCCTGCACGACATCGGCAAGGTGGGCATCCCCGACGCGATCCTGCGCAAGCCGGGCCCGCTGTCCCTCGAAGAATTTCAGGTGATTCAGACCCACCCGGACATCGGCGCACACATCTGCGAGGCCACCCGCGGATTGGGAACGGTGGCGACCATCGTCCGGTGCCATCACGAGCGGTGGGATGGCACGGGCTACCCGCAGCGGCTGGCCGACACGGCCACTCCCCTGTTGGCACGGATTGTGTCGGTGGCGGATGCCTTCGACGCCATGACCACCAATCGTCCATATCATCTGGGTGTCTCCGTCGAGGAGGCCTGCGACGAACTCTTGCGCTCCCGCGGCACCCAGTTTGACCCCACCGTGGTGGACGCGTTCTTGAGCGCGGACGTGCCTGAGATGGCGGCGGAGGTGGCCGGCGCCCTGCAGATGCGCGACGTCCTGCGCTTCTAGCGCGTCGGCGCCGCTAACACTTTGCTTACACCTCCGGGCTAGCCTGGACTTGGCCGAGCCTACTTGGCCAAAGGGGGTATCGCGTGATGAGGAAATGGTGGGTAGCTGGTGTGGCGGGCGCAGCCTTGATGACGTGGCCCGTCGCTACGTATGCGCACGGACTGGGCACGGCGCACCGGTCGGCCGGTGTGCATGCCACATCTCATCAAGGGACGGACTTCGCTCCGGTGCTGTCCACGTTATCCGGCACACTGACGCGTGGCGGGCCGACGGGTGTGGCCCTGGCTGTCAACGGTGTGTCCTATACCGTGCGGTTCGGTCCGCCCTGGTACACGGCCAGCAGCGTGCTGGGGCGGGACGTGGGCACCGCCGTAACCATGACGGGTCAGGTGCACGCGCACACGGTCCGGGCTCATTCGGTCAACGGGCGCCCGCTGCGGACCCGCGGCAAGCCGCCGTGGGCGGGCGCTCACGGAAAACAGGGCCGGTAAGATGTGATCTCGGGCTGAAGGGCCGAACGGACGAAGGGAGAGGGGGCAGGTTGACCTGCCCCCTCTCGTAGGGGTGCGGTGGGGCCGGGAAGGGGGTGCGGATGGTCCTCCTGGTGTTGGAAGACGACCTCGCGGTGACACGGGTGGTTGAGGCTTATGCGATGCGCCAGGGCTACCGCGTGTGGGTCACGACCGACAGCGACGCCGCCTTCGATGCCGTATGTGACGAAACGGTGGACGCCGCCATTGTGGACCTGATGCTGCCCGGAGTTTCCGGATGGGACGTGGTGGAAGCGATGCGGCGGGAGTCGGCGCTGCCGATCATTGTCATTTCAGCGTTGGACGCGCTCGACCGGCGGATCCAGCTACTGCGGCTGGGGGCCGATGACTACCTGGTCAAGCCGTTCGCGCCGTCCGAGCTGATGGCTCGCCTCGCGGCCGTGCTGCGGCGGACCCACGCCGTGCCGGCGGAGGGAACGCTGCGCTTTGGCCCGTTTGAGCTGGATCGCACGGCGCAGACCCTCAGGCGCCACGGCCGTCTGCTGCCCGTGACCGGAACGGAGCTGGCCCTGCTCCAAACGCTGGTGGAAAACGGGGGCCGTACGCTCACGCGACCGCAACTGGTGAGTCGCCTTCGGGCGCAGTGGACGGATGAGGCCACCCGCGCGGTGGATGTGCACGTGGCGGCACTCCGCAGCAAGATCGAAGACGATCCCCACCATCCGCGGTGGATCCTCACCGTGTGGGGCGTGGGGTACCGCTTTGATCCCATGGGTGGTTCATGACCATACGGCGCTATTTGTGGCTCACCTATGGGTTGGTGATGGTGGGCGTGCTGGGGATGGTCGCCCTGGGGCTGTCCGCGATGAGCCAGGCGTACCTGGCCCACTATGTGACCCACCTGCAGCAGCTAACTCGCCACGGACGACCCGGACACCCGGTGTTTCCCAAGGGGCAGGCGCGCGCCGGGGTGGCCGCGCTGACCACGTTTCTTCATGCGGTGGCGGGGTACCTCGTCCTGATTGGCGTGGCGGCCCTGGTGGTGGGCTTGGCCGCGTTTCGACTGGTGGCGCGGCGGTTGGAGCGTCCGCTTCTGGTGCTCGCGGCCGCGGGTCATGCGATTGCCCGCGGCGCCACGGACGTAGACGTGGCGCCGGATGGTCCGAGCGAAATGCGCGCCCTGGCCAAGGTGTTCAATGACTTGGTGGCGTCCCTGAGGGACTCAGAGGCAGAGCATCGCGTGGTGCTGGAGGAGCTGGCGCATGAACTGCGTACACCCCTGCACGTTTTGCGTGGGTACCTGCAGGCCCAACGGGATGGCGTATACCCAGCGGCACAGGTGGATGTGTGGATGACCGACGAGATTGGCAGGCTGGGCCGCCTCGCCGACCGGCTGCCTCGCATGCGGTCCGTGTCCCACTTCTTGTACCAGCGCCAAGCCATACGCGTCCAAGACCTACTGGCACCCCTGGTGGCGATGTATCGCCCGGTCTGTGCCCGCCGCCGCGTGACCCTGGAGGAAGACTGGACCCACGACGCCCCGGTGATGGCCGATCCCGACGCGATGCGCGAGGTGTATCACAACCTCTTTAGCAACGCGCTCCGTCACACGCCCGACGGCGGCACCATTCGCGTGAGCACCGTGCCCGGTCCTCCCCACCACGTCGTGGTCGTGCTGGAAGACTCCGGCGTCGGGATTCCTGAAGACCAGTGGGACTCCCTCTGGCATCGTCGGGTGCAGGTGGGAGCCCACTCTGGCCACGGCATAGGCTTGTCGGTCGTCCGCGCCATCATTGCCGGTCACGACGGGCATGCGGCGGTGGACCGGTCCCCGCTGGGAGGTGCGGCGTTGGTGGTGACGTTGCCGGCCCCCGATGATCCGGCGTCCTCCGGATCCCACTAGCCCCTCACAAATGCCTAACAAGTCTTCGGTAGCGTGAGAATGCCGGGCCGGCGCGGGCGCGGATCGCGTGACGGGAGCCGCATCGGTGCAAGGGGACGTGGGGCCCGGGCGAGCTTGGGGACTGGGTTTTCATGTTCCCCGCTACGGAGTGCTGGCCGTGGCGGTGGTGGTCCTGGCGGGCGGCGTCATCACATTCGCGGCACGGCAAGCCACCCCCGTGGCGCAGGCGGGGGTGGCCACCATCCGGCTGGCTCGCGGAACGGTCAGCCAAACCTATTCGGCCACCGCGCAGGTGGTGCCGCCAGTACCGAGACGTTGTAGCGCCGGCCTCCGCGACCGAGGCCACGGTCGCCGCGCACGACGGGAGGTGGTCGCCAGCCGCCAAAGGCGCATGACGCTGTCCAGCGCGGCGCTCGCCCTGTCTCTGACCGGTGCCCAACAGACGCAGCAGTCGGCGGTCAATCAGGTGGCCGCGCTGGCGTCCCCCATGACCGCGGAGCACGCGGCGCTGAAAATTACCATCGCCGAAGCGCGGTTACCACCGCCCAGACCCAACTGCAGACGGATGTTGCTAAAGGCGCCGTCGACAGCACGGGTGCTGGGGTCTGGCAACCCAGGTTCGCGCTGGGCGATGCCGTGACGACAGGACAGGTCTTGGGCACGGTGGGGGGAACCCCGGTCACGAGTGCGCTGTCGGGCACCGTCGCCCAAGTGGTCGCGCCCGCCGGCACCGCGGTCCGCGCGGGCGCCGTGCTGATCCCCACGACCAATGCGGCGCTCAATGGCACGGTGGACAGTGACCGCCTGGCACTGGTCGACGCCCAGCAAGCCCAACAGCAGTACAGCCCATGCAGGCTGGCGGCGCAGCTGTCTCAGGATCAGGCGGCCGAGACGTCGGCGGCCCATCACGTGAGACAGTTGCAGGCCGCCGCCCAGGCGCTCGTCGTGCGCGCGACGACGAGTGGCGTGGTCACGGCGGTTCCGGTGTCGCGGGTACGACCCTCGCGACCGTGGAGTCGCGGCAGTTGAATGTTGGGTTTCCCGTGAGTCGAGCCCCGAGGAGGCTGATGCGCGTTGGGCGGTCGGCCAAGGTCACTGCAACTCCCACATCGGCGGTCGGGCGGATTTCGAGCATTGGCTATGCCGCGTCGTACTCAGGTGGGCTGGCTACCTTCCCGGTGGTGGTTTCGCTGCCGGTTGTCTCCGGCCTGCGTCCCGGTATGGCCGTCCAGCCAATGATCAATGTCAAGCAGGTGACCGACGGCTATGTGTTGCCTCTGGAAACGTGCCACCGCCGCCGTGAGATTGCGTGTCAGCGGCGAGATGATTGTTGTGGAGCAGGGGACGCATCACCTCACGTTCCCTAACAGGGTGTCTGGCTATGTGGGCGCCTACCCCGTCGCCGCGATCTCATGGGTGTAGGGCGGCGAAGGTGAGTCTGACGCATCAAGGGTCACGCGTGGCCAGCTGGAGCGTCCAGCCCTGGTCGCGGGGCGAGTCATTCGCGTCACGGCCACCACGGCTACCGTGGCGAGGGGGTCGACGCGGTGGATGGTCGGTACCGCAGCGCCGGGATGCTGGTCGGCCCAACGCGTAAGCACATCGTCGGGATTGTGGGTATTCCCGTGCTGCATCATCTGGTGGCGGCGGCCCCCAATACCTCGCGCGGGCGCTTGTGGTCGCGACCGCCGCGGGCACGGTGTCGGTGCCTTATGGTGGACCGCTCCAGCAGTTGACGCACGGCCGTCTCGGCCGGAGGGTCACGGTGGCTGAAGCGCCGAACGGTCAGTGGCTGGCGGGCAAAGTAGCCGCGCGTGGGGCGGTCGATGGGAGTCGTCTGGCGCGCCGGGTCCCGGGAGGATCTACACGTCTAACGGCTCCTGCTCGCCTGCCAACCGGACGGAGTCGCGGCCGTTACGGGCCTGCCCCATCGGGAGGCCGCCCACAGTGCTGCCGGCTTGCGCGGCAGTCCTGGGAGGCGTGCCGCCGTGTTGTTCGCGGAGTGTCTGCACGCGCGGGGAGGTCCGGTGGCGGCCTATGCCCCGCCGCTACCACCAGCCGAGCGGCTCAATCGTCCTGCGCGGCGGTGCCGTAGCGGTCAACTCGAGCCACCGCGGTCTGGATTCGGCTGAGCCAGGGGCTCAGCGCGTCCGCTCGGAGCCAGCGAAAATAAAGGCTCCGCAGGAAGTGCTCCTGGTTCGAGCCCATGACGGTGCCAGAACCTGCGTCCGTCTCATCGGGCGGCAGGTTAAACCCATCCAGCCAGGTGGTCACGGCGTCATCGGGCACTTTGCCCAGGCGCATGATGCGATACGCCGCGAGCGCCAGCCGGTCGTCTTCCAGGAAGCCGAGCGGCACCGGTACCGACGCGAGCTCGCGGATGCGCTGGAGGATCACGGGGACCATCGAGGCGGGTACGGCCGGATGCGCGGCCAGGCATCCCAGCGCATCGGCCGTGTGCGCGGCGGCATGCGCCCATCCCTGGCCCGGTATGTAGCCCCGGAAGTCCCGCTCGCACGCCGCATAGGTGAGCACCGCGTCGGCGAGGCGACCGACGGTGGAAGCCACGAGCTCCTGGCGGTCCCGGTCGTGCTCCACCAGCGCCGCCACGACCAAGACGCCAAACGAGCGGGCAAAGACGCGGTCGTCGCCCGTGTGGCCGAGTCCGGCCCCGAGATGCGCCTCATCGATCGCGGCGGCCGCCAAGCGCTCCCGGTCGGGAGTCGCCAGGCGGTCGCTCTCTATCAGGCGGTCCAGGAGCGTCAGGGACAACGCATCCCGGAGGTGCGGATCGGAGCTGGCGAGGTTGTCCAAGAGCGCCAGGGAGAGCGGACCGGCCGGCACCGCGTGCAGCCGACCGGGATCGTCCAAGAGATGCGCGAGCCACGCGGGATCGTGTGTGGGGCCGAGTGCCGTGTTCATGGATTCCTCCTTGCGGTGAGAGCCCCATGTGAGGATAACGGGAAAAAGTGAAGGGCCCATGCCGCCGCGCAACGCAGTCCCCACCCGCCCCCGAGTCTATGACGGGAGTGCGGGGGGCGGCGAGCCATCCACCGCAGCGACGACGCGGGTCAGCACGGTGTCCCACGGGCGGGCGGGAACCGTCGGGATTCCCCAGCGGTCGCATTCGGTGCGCAGCCACTCGCTGTAGCGCCAACTGATGTGCGCTCGGCGGATCTGGTCCGTTTCTTCGCGCGCGCGAAAGTTGTCGCGGATCTGGTGCTCATTCTCTTCATAGAGAAAGACCGCGGCCACGCGGCCGCCCGCGGTGACGTCGCCAAATCGCTGCCGACCAGCCAGGCTGGGTAGGATGAAGTCTCCTTCGAACAGCATGGGCGCCGCGGTATCCAGGTGATTGGCGATGACCGGCTCCAGCACCCGCTCCATGACGGCGCCGTAGGCGAGGGTGTGGCGCAGGTGGCCCGCGTCGTCCAGGGCGCGGGCTTCGTCCGGATGCGTGCGCCACCAGTGCACGGCCGGGAGAGATTCGGGCGTCGCGATCTGCTCCAGCACAATCTGTACGTCATCCACCTCGGTGAGCCCTACGGCGTAGTGGTGCGCTAGGCGATAGCTCACCTGGGTTTTGCCCACACCGCTGGCACCGCCCAGCAGGAGAACCTGCCACGGCCGGTCGGCGGTTCGGCCCCACCCGATTGACCGGGCCTGGGAGGGACTCGTCCGCAACGAATGAGACGTGGTCATGGTCCGATTATAGCCGACGGCCGGACTCCACGGGGCCAAGGCCGCCCCATGCGCCGCCAATAAAGTCCAA
>JAJYPH010000125.1 GCA_021795575.1 Bacillota bacterium | reverse complement strand
GGACGCGGTATGGGATACAATCGAGGGCTATCCGTATTTCGTACAGGTGTGGGGGGCGGAGCTGTGGGAGGCGGCGCACTTGGCCCAGATGCAGCACTGGACGCGGGCCTTGTTGGACGCCGTCGAGCCCGACATTTATCGCCGCTTGGACTTGGACTTCTATGACGCGCGGGTGGACGCGCTGCGGCCCGCGGAGCAGGACCTCCTTTCGGCGGCCGCCGCCTGCCCGTACCCCCCGTGGCGCACGGCGGACCTGAGAGCCGTCGTACGCAAGAGCGGAGCCCACGTGAACGTGCTGTTGGGTGGGTTGGTGGAGCAGGGCATACTCTTTAGGACCCGGCGGGGAGAATTTTTGTACGCCGCCCCAAAATTTCACGCCTACCTGGCCCGTCGCGCGGCAGGACGGCGCGACCCGGCGTAGCGAGCGATCGAAGCGCCCAGGGACCATGCCCCCCTCCCCTCAGAGGGCGCTGGCAGGCCGACGCCCACGGGGACCAGGCGATGGATTCGACGGGGCTGGCGTGAACTGACAGAAAAGCCCATGGCTGTGGGCCGGCTAGGCCACTGCCCAGCAGTCCCCCTGCGCGGCCGGCCACCAGGCAACGCGGCCCGGGGTCGTGGCGGTTCGGCTCCGATGGCGGCGAGAAAGAGGCCGGGAGGTTCCGCAGACGTTGTCCTCGAGGCCAATGACCCCGAGCGCCCGATCGCCTAACGTGCGGTTGACGCGGACGCTAGGGAGGAATGGCCAGTGGATCTGGATCGGCGGCGGCGGTGGCATCTGACCGAGTATCAACATGTCGAGCAGAGCTCCGCCTTTCATGTGTTCCAATGGGCCCCCGACGGCGAGCGGCGCCGTCAGCTGCGGGACGCAACCGGTATGGCCCCCGCATTGGCGGGCGTCGAGGGCGAGTGGGCGCAGCTCCTGACCCTCATGCACTACGTTCATGGACTGTCGGCACACCAGGGGTGGCAGGAGGCGCCGGATCTCTCGGGGCTGACGCTGTTGGCGATGGCCCAAGATGGTCGCGTCACGTTTCGCTGCGTCGAATTTGCGCACATGCTGCAGCAGGTGTGCGCGGCGTTCGGCTTTGCGGCGAGGGTGCTGGGGCTCAGACGCTTGGGCTCCGGTGACGGGATCGGCCGGGGGCACGTGGTGGTGGATGTGTGGAGTCCCCCGCACGGCAAATGGGTGGTGCTGGACCCGCAGTTCGACCGGTATTACCAGGATCGGTCAGGCCGCGTCCTGTCCGCCTGGGAGCTGGTCGACCGGGTGCGGGCCGGGCAATTCGCGGATATCTTGGCCAGCGGCGAGGGGGAAGCCCGGGTCGAGTACATGGGGCACGAGGCACAGGACAACACCGAATACGACAAACTCCCAGTGCCCGACGGCTTTGACCGCGATGAGGTGTGGCGCTCCCTGCCGGCGCGGGGCGGGTACGACGGCTTCCGACGATTTTGGCTGGAATATTATTATCAGCTGGTTTACCGCACCCGGTATGCGCTGGAGCGGCCAGCATCGCTGGACGGCCACTCTGGTGATGACGCTCCACCGCTGTTCTTCCATGCCCCAGGGGAACTGCCCCCGGTGTTGATGCAGCGCCTCCCCCAGACTGTGCGGTTCACCACCGACCGCTCCAAGCTGGATGTGCCACTGGAGGGCGTCGAGGTGCAGTGGGCGCCCGCCAAGGCCGCCCTGGATGCCCCGATGGCGGCGACGCGGCTTGTCGACCTGATCCTGACTCATTCGATGCCCTGGTTTGACCACTACGAGGTGGCGGTCGGCGGCGGACCCTGGCACCGCCACAGCACCCACCGCCGGCGCGTGGCGCTTTCGGCCGGCGAAAACCGCATCCAAGTGCGGGCGGTCAACGACTTGGGGCGGGCGGGACCGTCCGCCGTCGTAGGGCTTATGGTGAATTGAGGCGAAACCCGGGGTGCGCTGCCGGGAGCCACCCGGCTCCCCCTCGACCCCACGCCCCGCGCGGTGCACACTAGCGTCGAGGAGGGGCGCGATGGCTCGCGAGCAGTTTCACACGGAGCTCCTGCGGCTGCAGCAGGAAATCCTGCGCATGGGCGCGCTGGTCGAAGAGCAGATGGCGCGGGCAATCCAGTCCCTCACGGACCAAAATCTTGAGCTGGCGGACCAGGTGGTGGCCGACGACGATCGCGTGGACGATCTGGAGATGGACATTGAGCGGCGCTGCCTCACGCTCTTGGCGCTGCAGCAGCCGTTGGCGGGAGACCTCCGGACGGTGTCGACGGCGCTCAAGATTATCACGGATCTGGAGCGGATGGCCGACCACGCGGTGGATATTGCCAAAGTGACGCGTCGCATTGCGTCCGAGCCCCTGGTGAAGCCCCTGGTGGACATTCCCCGCATGGCCACGCTGGCAGCCCACATGGTACGCTCCGCGCTCAATGCGTACGTGGCGCGGGACATCGACATGGCGCTGTCCATGATTCGCATGGATGACGAAGTGGACCAGCTCTACCGGGTGATTTTCGACGACCTTATTGACATCATGCGGCGGGACGCCGCGAGCTCGTTCCAGTCCACGCACCTGTTGTTTGTGGCCAACTATCTGGAGCGCATTGCCGACCACGCCACCAACCTGGGCGAGTGGGTCGTGTACATGGTGACCGGCGAGCGTCGGGGGCTCGACTAGCGCCCCTCAGGTGCCGGTGATGGCCACGCGCGGCAGGAAGAGGGCCGCGACGACCCACAGTCCTGCGAGAGCCGCCAACAGCTCAAATCCGGGCACAAAGCTGTCGGTCTGCTGACGCAGCCAGCCGATCCCCAGTGGGCCCACCGTCGCGATCCCGTATCCCCAGGCCAACAGCACCCCCGACATGCGGCCGGTGCGCTCGGGTGAGGTGAACACCGCCGGCGCCGCCATGCCCAGCGTGAGCGCGATCGCGGTCGCCACGCCCGCGAGCGCCGCCCACAGCGTTCCATCCGCGGGTGCCGCGAGAAACCCGACCTGGGCCACCAGGTCCAATCCGCCGGTGGCCACCAGCGCACCGCGAAAGCCCCGAAGCCCACGCGTGACCCACGGGGTCAGGAGCCCGCCCCCCACCGAACCCAGCGACAGGGCGCTCACAGGAATGGCCGCGGCCGCCACCGTGGCGCCGTGCGCCACGTCGTAGTCCGGCAGCCAGGTGACGAGACCATAAAATACCGCCGACTCGGCACAAAACACCAGAATGAGCGGCACGAGGCCGGGCATAGACCACGACCCCGCTGTCCAGCGCACCCGGGTGCGCGGCGGGACGGGTCCCCTAAAGGTTTTGGACGCCATGAGCCCACCCCAGCCGACCGTGGCCACCACCCCCAGCGCGGCCCAGACGAAAAACACGTCCTGCCAGGACCCGCCCACCAGCGGGAGCAGGACGGGTGCCGACAGCGCCGAGCCCAACAAACCTCCCAGCACCAGCCCGTTGGAGTAGACGGTGGTGGCGCGCGTCTCCCGCCCGGTGGCCAGCAGCTTGGCGGCCTGGGCCAGGGCGGGCTGGGCCAAGCCGATGCCGGCGCCCAAGATGCCGACGCCCAGGAGAAACAGGCTGGGCCCGTGGGCCAAGCCGCGGAGCGCCCCTCCGATCGCGATCACCAGCTGGGTGGCCAGCAGCACGGCGTAGGGACCAATCCGGTCGCCCAACAACCCGCCCGGAACCGAGAGGGCGGCCAGCACCAGGAGGGGCAGGGCCGTCAGCAGGCTGGCCGTGACCTGCGACAGATGGAGGCTCACCATCACGAGGGGCAGGAGCGCTCCGGTGGCCACGAAGGGCGCACGGCAGTTGACGCCCGCGAGCCAGCTCATGCCAAGGCCCAGCCAAAGACGCCGGCGCTCAGGCGCGGCGGGCGTCACTGGGACCCGCCGCCGCTTATCAGGAGGGCCATCCGCCGCCTGCGGCCGCGGTCCAATGGTTACCCGTCCAAAAACAACTCGGGACGCACGGTGCGGAGCACCACGCGGGCTTGGTCAAAGTCGTTGGGACTGCCTGCGAAGGGTTCGCGCACCATTTCAAAGCCGGCCCGCTGGTAAATCCCGATGGCCGTGTGACTCCAGGTTTGCGTGTGGAGATAAATATCGCGGTCTCCTTCCAGTTGTTGCAATGTTTCGATGCACGCGTGGACCAGAGCCGTACCGAGACCCTGACCCTGCTGACCGGGAATCACGCCCAGCCAGTGCAGCGCAGCATCCCGGCGCTCCCCGGTGTAGTCCCACCACGCGGTCACGGTGCCCACCTCGGTGCCGCCGGGCCCCCGCGCAAATAAGACACGGCGCTCCACCGCGACGTGGTGAAGGAGATAGGTTTCGCGGAAGTACCGCTTCGCGAGCGCGGGCGATTCAAACTCGCCCACGGCGGCCTCAATGGCGGCCCACGCAATGTCCGACCCCCGCTCAAAGGGAGACACCGCATAGCCCGCCGGGAACTTCGGGACCGGTGCGACGAGCCCGCGTGGTCTCCGCATGATCACATGGTAGTACGGCAGGGATTTGTCCAGCATCGCCACCGATCCCCCATTCGGCGGGCGTATCCGCCCGGACCCCACTCTCCGGATAGTGTACCGCACGGTGGCACGAGTCAGTGGAGGGGAGGCCGGGACGGCGATGTGGGCGGGTGCGGCCAGAGCCGGCGAAGACTCGCCGCCAGCAGCCGCCCCGCCAGCGCCGAGCCGCGTGTGTTGGGGTGAAACGGCCCCCGCGTGACCGCGGTGATGGCCAATCCCATCTGAGCCAGGTCCCGGCGCTCGCTTGCAAACACGTTGTCGATATAAAGACGCGGGGAGTCGAAACTTCGGGCCAAGGCCAGCTCAGCGGCCACCAGCCGTGGCTCGGCCCGCGGAAACTGCCGGTAGCTGGCCCGGGTGGCGGGCGGTGTGACGATCAGCACCGTGTCGTGCTGCGCGAGGGCGATGGTGATTTGCTGAGCCAGGGCGGCCAGTACCACGCGGGTGGGCGTGTGGCGCTTCAAGTCGTTCAGCATGCCCCAGGCCAGCACGACGACCGCGTCACGCCCGGCCTGCTGCACCCAATGGGCCAGCCCCCGCTTGACCGATGGATTCACCACCCGCGCGCCGGGAATGGCGTGGTTCGCAATGTCCGCTTGGACGTGCCGGGTGCGGGCGTAGTCTAACAAGCCACGCACCACGTAGCCCTCATGCGTTTTATCCAGCCAGCCATCCGCCGCCGATCCCCCCACAATGACGATGGAGATCCGCGGGCGCGGCGGGCCGGTGTGGCCCATCCCCACCAGAGCCAGCGCCATCACCAGCAGGCCGGAAATTCCCCAAAGCCGCCGGGCGGTTCCTGTCATGGCGCCCCTCCTTGCCGCCAGATGAGCTGCGTCTTCAGATAAAGTTTAGCTGAAGACGGGGTATCATGCGACGGGGAACTTTAGAAAAGCCGAGAGGCCATGGCCGCCAGACGCCTGCAGGAGACGTACGGCGTCAGGGGCGCCACCGCCTCCCGGGTCCACGGATCCGTGGGGACGCGCCCGATCCGATCCTCAAGCGGGGCCTGATCCACAAAGGGTGCCGGGGCTTGCGAGCGCCGGCCGCGATACAAAGGGGGTCAGCTGCGCCGCATCCGGCCAGCTCACGGTTTTGGCGCCGAGGCGGAGCAGCCGGCGGTCCAGGTTGCCGGTGGCCAGGACGGGGGCCATCTCGAGCATGTCCGCCCGTTCCGGTGGAGGCAACGGCCGGGCGGCCCGGGCCGCGCGCCCGCCCTCTGGATCCTTGCCGGCGGCCGCCGCGTCGGGGGCGGAGGCGCGAAACGGCCAAGTCCATCTCCCAGTGGGTTCTGTAGGGGACGGCGGCCGGTCCCGGGGGCCGCGCAGCAGTTCGTCCACCGTCAGCTGAAGAATGTCCGCCAGGGGCATCAAGAGAGCGACGTCGGGCACGATTCTCCTCGCTCCCACTTCGAGACGGCCTGGTGGGTGAGGGACACGGGTCGGCCAAGCCCGCCTGCGTCAGGCCCCGTGCTCTGCGCGGCTCGGCTACGCGGTCGCCCAGCGTCGGGACCCATCGGGCCGATGCACCTCATCCGAAAGCGGGGTGTTGGGGGGCTGGGGTCGCGGGGCGGCTCTGCCTCAGGCCGCCGGCAACCCGGGGCGGCAAAGTTTGTGGGGGATGCGAGAGGATGCGAGAGGATGCGACGAAGGGATCGGGGCGGTCAGGAGCGAATAGTTAGGAAGGAAGGCGGCGGGAAACCAGGCGGCGAGGCGCGTCCTGGCCACATGGCCGCCTCCAGTGGGGAGGGGGCCGAAGCTTGCAGTTGTGGTCTGCAGATGACGTGCGCCAGGCGCTGTCGCCGCAGGTGCTCGTTCCCGCGATGACCGACGTTTTGTCCGACCTGGCACGCGGGCGGGCGGTTCAGCCCCTGCGATGGGTATTGGATTTGGCGCCGCCAGCCCTCCTGGGGCTGATGCCCGCCTGGCTGCCTGAACGCCGGGTGGTGGGCGCCAAACTGCTGACGGTGTTTCCAGACAACCCCGGCGCGGGCCGCCCGGGGCACCAGGGCGTCGTCGTCCTGTTCGACGACCAAACGGGCTCGCCGCTGGCCATCGTCGATGCCGAGGCGGTCACGGCATTGCGCACGGCGGCAGTCAGTGCCGTGGCGACGGAGTGCCTGGCGCGCCCCGACGCCTGCACGCTGGCGCTTTTGGGCACTGGGACCCAGGCCGAGACCCATCTGGTCGGCCTGATGGACGTGCGGCCGTTCACGCGTGTGCGGGTGTGGAGCCGCAATCGCGAGCATGCGGCCGCCTTTCAGCGCCGGATGGCCGGTCGGGTGCGCGTGGTGCCCGAACCCGCGGCCTCCCCCGCGGACGCGGTGGCGGGCGCCGACGTCGTCTGCACCCTCACGGGGTCGCCCACCCCGATTCTGGACGCGGCGGACGTGGACGCCGGCACCCACATCAATGCCGTGGGCGCCTGCCGTCCTCGGCACCGCGAGCTGGGGACGGCGCTGGTGGCGCGGGGGCGGCTGTACGTGGACCACCGTGAGGCCGCCGCCCGGGAGGCCGGCGATTATCTCATCCCGCTGGCGGAAGGAGCTATTGCCGACAGCCACATCGTGGCAGAGTTGGGCCAAGTGCTTGTGGGCGAGCGACCGGGACGGCAGGCGCCCGCCGATGTAACCATTTTTAAGGCGCTAGGCCTCGCCGTCGAGGATGTGGCCGCGGCCGCCGTGCTGTATGGTCAGCGTGCGTTCAAGGCGTCGCCGCGTAGCGAGCCAGCGGGCGGATGAGGCGCCCCGTGTCCCGTTGTTCCCAATAGTGCGCCGTCCAGCCGGCGAGGCGGGCACAGGCGAACGTGACGGGGCAGTCGGGCGCGGACAGGCCCAGCGCGGACAACACGAGGGCCGCGTAGAACTCGACGTTGACGGCCAGGGGCCGGTCCGGCTTCCATCGCGCCAGCACCGCCAGCGCCGCCTCTTCCACTCGGACCGCGTGGGCGGCCGACCCCGGACCCGCGAGCGTGTGCAGCACGGCGCGCAGCCGACGGGCACGGGGGTCTTCCGTGCGGTAGACGCGGTGGCCGAAACCCATCAGGCGCTCGCCGCGCTCCAGGAGGTTCTGGAGGGCCGCCTCCAGATCGGGTTCCCCTTCGAGGGCCGCCAGCTGGGACAGCACGCCGGTGGGCGCGCCGCCATGCAGGGGACCTGACAGGGTGGCGATGCCCGCGGCCAGCGCCTCGGGCAGGCGGGCGCCTGTGCTGGCCGCCACGCGCACGGCAAACGTTGAGGCATTCAGGCTGTGTTCGGCGGCCAGCACCCAATACGCGTTTAGGGCTGCGACTTCCTCGGGGGTGGGCGGGTGGCCGGTCATCGCCGCGAGAAACCCATGGGCCGCATCGTGCGGCGCGGGCATCGCTTCGGGGCGGACCAGCGCGGCATATCGGGCGGGAAGCGTTTGGACAAAGGCCGCTCCGTCTCGAGGCGTGTCCAGCGTGGTGCCGTCGCCGGCAGCCAGCACCAGCATCGCGAGCCGGGCCATGGGGTCTGACAGTTGGGGGATCGGGAAGGCGGCGCGACCGGCCCAGCCTTCCGGTGGCGCGTCCGTGCGTCCGGTCACCAGCCACGGCACCAAGGCGGTCCAGGTGGGAAACCGCTCCGCGACGTCGGTGATGGGCAGGCCGCGGTACGTCAGGCGGCCGGCCGCTCCGTCCACATCGGAAATGTGCGTGGTGGCGACGATGACGTTGTCGAGGCCCGACGGCACCGTGATGGGTGCGGTCGGCCCAGGGTGCGCGGCACTCCGGTCGTGGTGGTTCCTCATGTGGTTCACCTCGCCGCTAAGATACCGACCCGTGATAGCGCATGCGCACCGCATCGGTGATAAGCTGATAGCGATCTGCGTTCAGCGCAAGGGGGGCCGTCTTGGACATTGAGTGGTTGTCCACGTTTTTGCTGGCCGCCGACACGCTGTCGTTCCGGGAGGTGGCGCGGCGGCGCTTCGTGAGCCAGGCCAGCGTGTCGCAGCAGGTGGCTCATTTAGAGGCCGCCGTCGGCCGTCCCCTGTTTGCGCGCGTGGGTCGGCGGGTCGTGCTGACGGAGGACGGGGAGCAGTTTCGGGTGTACGCCGCCCGCCTGGTGGCGCTTTGGGACGAAGCCACCAGCCGGACCGCCGACGTCGCGAGCCGCCGCGTGACGGTGGGGGCGGTCCCGCTGCTGGCGGAGACGATCCTGCCGTGGCTGGCGCGTCGCTGGCTGTCCGCGCTTCCCGGACTGGATCTCGTGGTGCGCGTGGGGACGCCCGCGGAGCTGGTGGCGGCCGGGGTGGACGCCGCCCTGCTGCGGGAGGCGCCGTCGGACCGCGCCTGGCTGGGGGAAGCGCTCTGGACCGAACCCGTGGCTCTGTATGTGGGGGCCGACGATCAAGATTTCGAGGCGCCGGGCCCCGATCCCGAGCGCGTGCTGACGGACCGCCGGCTGCTGCTGGACGCGGGAGCGCCCCACAATGACGCGGTGCTGGCCCTGCTGTCGCGCGCGGGCTTCCGGCCCCGCACGCTCCGGGTGGATCAGGTGGCGGTGGTGAAGCGCCTGGTGGCCGAGGGGCTTGGTGCCGCGGTGCTACCCGTCTCGGCCACCTTTCGCGAAACCATCGAGGGGCGGCTCTGGCAGGTGCCGCTGGCGGACCTGGCGGCCATCCGGGACCCGGTCTTCTGGACCCAGCGCTACGACGGCCTCGGACGCCCCGCAGTCGACTTGGCCACTCGCCTGCTCCGCAGCCGCCGCGACGGCCCTAGCGGTTGACGGGCTGCCTCACACCGGGCGGCATGGACAACGGACGGTCGCTGGGGGGAGTTTGCCGACTGGGACGAGTCCCTTAGAATGGACGGAGGGGCGAGCGGGTCAGGCGTGTGACCGGCGCCGGGGCGCGACGGGCCACGCTCGACAGGGCACTGAAACTTGAACGTGGAGGAGGCGGCACGTGGGGCAGGTGCGGGTGGGCATCAACGGAGTGTTTGGCAGCATTGGACGGCGGTTCCTCCGAGCGAGCTTGGCGCATCCAGCGGTCGAGGTGGTGGCGGGCAACGATTTGGGGGACCCCGCTGCAGGGAGTCACTATCTGAAGTACGACTCCAATTTTGGCGTGCTGGACCGGGAGGTGCGCTATGACGACGGGCACCTCAACCTGGATGGCCAGTCCGTGGCCATCACGGCACACCGGAACCCGGAGGACATTCCCTGGGGCCAGCTGGGCGTGGACATCGTCATCGAGGCGACCGGCCTCTTCACGGACGGCAACAAGGCGCGCGGCCATCTTCAGGGTGGAGCCAAGAAGGTCATCATCTCAGCTCCCGCCGAGCACGAGGACGTCACGCTGGTGCTGGGTGTCAACGAACAGCGCTACCGCCCCGACCGGGACCACATCATTTCCAACGCCAGCTGCACCACCAACTGTCTGGCTCCGGTGGCCAAGGTGTTGGACGAGCGCTTTGGCATCACCGCCGGGGTGATGACGACGGCCCATTCGTACACCAACGACCAGCGGCTCTTGGATCTGGCGCATCGGGATCTGCGCAAGGGCCGGGCGGCGGCTGAGAACATCATCCCGACGTCCACCGGCGCGGCCAAGGCGCTGCACCGCGTCTTGCCCCAGTTGGAGGGCAAGCTCCACGGCATCGCGCTGCGCGTGCCCACGCCGGTGGTGTCGGTGGTGGACCTGGCCTTCACCACCGAGCGCGCGGTCAGCGTGGATGCCATCAACGCGGCGTTTCGCGAGGCGGCCGCCGGGCCTTTGGGCCACTACCTGGCGGTGTCCGATCTGCCGCTGGTGTCCAGTGACTTCAAGGGCGATCCGCACTCGGCGACGGTGGACCTGCCGCTCACCATGGTGGTCGGGGGATTGGCCAAAGTGATTGCCTGGTACGACAACGAATGGGGCTACTCCAACCGGCTGGTGGAGCTGGCGCAGTACATCGCCGAGCAGGGACTCTGACATGGTTGTACCCACCTTGCAGGACCTGCCCATCACGCGCGGATCCCGCGTGCTGGTGCGGGTGGACCACAACGTGCCCCTCGACGAGAACGGACAGGTTGGCGATGACACCCGCATCGTGGAAAGCCTCCCAACGCTGAATGCGCTGATCGGACGCGGGGCCGTGGCCATCGTGCTGAGCCATCTGGGACGGCCAGGGGGTGTAAGCGACCCGGCCCTGTCCCTGGCGCCCGTGGCAGCTCGGCTTCAGCAGCTGATGGAGGCGCCGGTGTCCTTTGTGCCGGCCACC
>JAJYPH010000124.1 GCA_021795575.1 Bacillota bacterium | reverse complement strand
GCCCGCGCCACGTGCGCCGCCAGCTGCAGCATGAGCGTGGACTTCCCAATTCCGGGATCTCCCCCCAACAGGATGAGCGCACCGGGCACCACCCCGCCGCCCAGCACGCGATCCACCTCCGGCACGCCGGTGCCGATGCGCGTGACCGAATCCGACGGCACATCTACCAGCCGCACCGGCTGGGAGGACGGGCTGCCGACGGGCGCACTGGGGCTCCGGCTGTCCGCCACCTCCTCGAGCATCGTGTTGTACCCCCCGCAGCCGGGGCACCGTCCCAGCCACCGGGGGCTCATGGTGCCACACTCCTGACATGCGTAGCGGGTTCGCTGTGGTACCGGTCTCACCCCCCGCCCGAGAGCTTCGCCACGGCGCGTCCGGCTCCTGCCCACCCGCACGAAGAAGCTCGGGCGAGCCCCGAGCTTCTTCGTGCGGGTGGGGATCAGGGAGCGGGCGGAATCAGGGGACCGCGGGCGTCGGCGCAGGCGCCGGGACATCGGCCGCACCAAATACGATGTGCCCATCCTCCGCGTCGACGCGAATGCGCCCTTTGCTTGGGAAGTGACCGGCCAGCAGTTCGTTGGCCAGTCCATTTTCCACCAGCCGCTGAATCGCACGGCGCAGCGGACGCGCTCCGTATGTCGGGTCGTGGCCCTCGTCGGCGATGACCCGTTTGGCCGCCTCGGTCACCTCCAGTGCGTACCCCTGCTCGGCGACGCGGTCCACCACCTCCTGGAGCATCAGCGAGACGATTTCCGTCAGGTGGTTGTCCGCCAGGCTGTGGAACACAATGATGTCGTCCACCCGGTTCAGAAACTCCGGGCGGAACGTCTGCTTCACGTCTTCCAGCAGCCGATCCTTCATGTCTTCGTACTTCCGCTGGTCGCTGTCGCGCAGGAACCCAATGGCGCCGGTTTTCTTGATCATCTCGGCACCCACGTTGGACGTCATGATGATCACGGTGTTGCGAAAGTCCACGGCCCGCCCCTTCGCTTCCGTCAGGCGTCCTTCCTCGAGCACCTGTAGAAGAATGTTGAACACTTCCGGATGCGCCTTCTCCACCTCGTCCAGCAGCACCACGCAGTAGGGGTGCCGCCGCACGGCCTCGGTCAGCTGACCGCCCTCCTCGTAGCCCACGTATCCGGGGGGCGCGCCCATCAGCCGCGACACGGCGTGCCGCTCCATGTACTCGGACATGTCGATGGTCACCATCGCGTCCTCATCCCCAAACAGGGCGGCGGCCAGCGCTTTGGCCAACTCGGACTTGCCAACCCCGGTGGGACCGAGGAACAGGAACGAGCCGATGGGCCGCCGAGGGTTTTTGAGACCCGCGCGGGCGCGGCGAATGGCCTGGGCCACCGCGCCCACGGCTTCGTCCTGGCCCACCACCCGACGGTGCAGCTCGTCCTCCAGGTGCAGCAGACGATCCGACTCTTCGCCCGCCAGGCGCTCCACGGGGATGCCCGTCCAGCTGGACACGATGTGGGCGATGTCCTCCGCCTCCACCAGCGTGGCCTCCTTGCCCTGCTGCGTGTGCCACGCCTTCGTCTCGTGGTTCAGCTGGTTGCGGAGTTGCTGCTCCTCGTCTCGCATTTGGGCCGCCTTCTCGAATTCCTGGGCCTGCACCGCCGCCTCTTTTTCCTTGCGCAGTTCGTCCAGGCGCTCTTCCAGCCGCTTTAAGTCCGGCGGGGCCACGTAGCTCTTCAACCGTACCCGCGAGGCGGCCTCGTCGATGAGGTCAATCGCCTTGTCCGGGAGAAACCGGTCCGGGACATAGCGGTCCGACAGCGCCACCGCGGCCTGGAGCGCCCCGGGCGTGATCTGCACCCGGTGGTGGGCCTCGTACCGGTCGCGCAGACCGTCCAGGATGGCCAGCGCCTCCGCCGCCGACGGCTCCTCCACGGTGATGGGCTGAAAGCGCCGCTCGAGCGCCGCATCCCGCTCCACGTATTTGCGGTACTCATCCAGGGTCGTGGCGCCCACCGCCTGCAGCTCGCCCCGCGCCAGGGCCGGCTTTAGGATGTTGGCCGCATCGATGGCGCCCTCGGCGGCGCCCGCCCCCACAATGGTGTGCATCTCATCGATGAACAGGATGACGTTCTTGGCTTCGCGAATTTCGTTCATGGCCCGCTTCAGGCGGTCCTCGAACTCGCCGCGATACTTGGATCCGGCCAGCATCGCGCCCAGATCCAGTGCCACCACCCGGCGGTCCTTCAGCACTTCGGGCACCTTGCCCTCCACGATGCGCTGTGCCAGGCCCTCGACGACCGCGGTTTTGCCCACGCCCGGCTCCCCGATGAGCACCGGGTTGTTCTTGGTGCGGCGCGCCAGGATTTGAATCACCCGCTCAATCTCGTGGTCGCGCCCAATCACCGGGTCCAACTTGGTGTCGCGCGCCATCTGCGTCAAATCGCGGCCGTACGTGTCCAGCGTCGGCGTGCTGGCGGGCACCGCCTCCCCCGCCGCGCCCGAGGGGTGGGCTCCCGACAGGTGGACCAGCTGGTGGCGTACTTTGTTCAGGTCGGCGCCGGCGGCCAGCAGCACTTGCGCCGCCACGCCCTCGCCCTCCCGGATGAGGCCCAGAAGCAGGTGCTCGGGACCAATGTAGTTGTGGCCCAGCGCCTCCGCTTCCTCCCGGCCCAGCTCCAGGACGACTTTCTTGGCGCGCGGGGTGAACGCCACCTCTTCGTTCGGCCCAATCGCGGGCCCCCGCCCGGTGGCTTTGAGGACTTCCCCGCGCACCGTCTCCAGATCCAGTCCCAACGACTGCAGCAGCTTGGCCGGCAGCGCATTGGCTTCGCGAATCAGTCCCAGCAGCAGGTGCTCGGTCCCCACGAAGTTGTGTCCCATCCGGCGCGCTTCTTCCTGCGCGTAAATGACTACCCGGCGGGCTTTCTCGGTGAACTGTCCAAACATTTTTGTCCTCCTTCATCTGAGGTCTTCTCTCGAGAGCCTTCGTCTGGGGCTCCCTCGTGCGGGTACGGCCCGGCTTATCCGTCAGGCGGCCCCCGACCCACTGGCGAGGTGCTCCTGGATCAAATCCGCGCGAATGCGGTCGCGCTCCCCCGCGTCCAGCTCGCGCCCGGCCTGGCGCTGCAGCAGGCCGGGGCGGGTGAGGCTCACCAGCTCGCTGAACGTGGCCCCCACAAACCCGGGCACGAGGCCCAACGTCGCACCCAGCTGCACATCGGACAACAGCTGCAGCGCTTCCTCGGAAGTCAGCACGCGGGCATGCCCCAGAACCCCGAACGCCCGGCCCACACGGTCTGCGAGCGCGAGGGGGGCCGCCTTCTCCAACTGCTGCCGGGCATGCCGCTCGCGGCCCACCACCTGCTCGGCCACCACCGTGAGCCCGTGCACCATCTCGTCTTCGGAGCGGCCCAGCGACACCTGATTGGAAATTTGAAAGATGCTGCCGCGGCCCTCGCTGCCCTCGCCATATAGCCCGCGCACCACGACGCCGGTCTGCGCGAGCGTGTGGAACAGACCTCCAGCCTCTCGCGTCAGCACCAAGGCCGGCAGGTGGACCATCACGGAGGCTCTTAAGCCCGTGCCCACGTTGGTGGGGTACGCCGTCAGATATCCGTGGTCGGCGTCAAAGGCAAAGTCCAGCTGCTCTTCGAAGGCGTCGTCCAAGCCGTCCGCCACGGTCCACGCCTCGGACAGCCCGAGGCCCGGCAGCAGCACCTGGATGCGCAGATGGTCTTCCTCCCCCACCATAACGCTCACCGTTTCGCGCCCATCGGTGACCACCGCCTCGTAGCGAATCGGGTCCGCCACCAACAGCGGACTGGCCAGATGCTTCTCGACCAAAATTTGACGGTCGAGCGGGGAGAGGGTCTCCAGCCGCACCGGCTTCAGCTGCCAGTCGGCCGACAGGTGGGCCACCGCCTCCAACACGCGGTCGGTCATCGCGCGCCCGCGCTCCGCGTCCAGGTGCACGGGAAAGGGAATGCCCTGCAGGTTCCGCGCGAGGCGCACCCGGCTCGCCATCACCACGTCGCCCTCGGGCCCGGTCGCCTGCATCCATGCTGTTTCCGCGGCCATCGTCATGCCTCCCCCGTCTGCTGCTGCGCGCGAATCTGGTCCCGGAGCTCGGCGGCGCGTTCAAACTCTTCCTGGGCGACGGCATCGGCGAGCTGGCCGCGCAACAGCGACAGCGTGCGCTGCCGCCGGACCGCCTGGCCCGTCCGCGACGGAATCTTGCCGCGGTGCTCGTTCGATCCGTGAATGCGGCGCACGACCGGATCCACCCATCGGCCAAACACCTCGTAGCAGTGGGGACAGCCCATCTGGCCCGTGTGCTGAATCTGGGCCCCGGTCCATCCACACTCGGGGCAGGACGGACCGCCCGGCAGCGCGTCGCCCGCGTCGTCGGGGGATTCCATCGGGACCAATCCGCCCAGGATATGCGCCAGCGACAGCACCGGGAGCAGCGTACCCTCCTGCCGCGCACACGGCTCACACAGGTGGTGCTCGCGCCGCTCGCCATCTTTAACTTCGGTCACCTGCAACGCTGCGGGCCGCTGTCCACACCGTTCACATACGACGCTCACGACTCCGCCTCCTCTGCATCGGCTGCATCGGCCGCCTCAGCCGCATCGTCCGCCATGAGCGCCAGGATCATGGCGCCCAGCAGACGTCCCCGCACCCGGTCCCGCTCCGCCACCGGAAGATCCAGCACCTCCCGATCCAGCGCGGCCATGACGATGCGCGCCTCGCGGGCGGTCATCCACTGCTGGGCCGCCAGGCCCCGCACCACGTCCGTGGCGCGCCGCTGGTCAATGCCTGGCCCCCCGGCCAGCAGCCGGAGCACGCTCTCCGCCCCCACGCGCAGACGCGAGATGCGGATGCCCCCGCCGCCGCCGCGCCGCGCTTCCACCAGGAAGCCGCGCGACGGCGTAAACCGGGTCACCAACACGTACGTCACCTGCGAGGGCACGCACCCGAAGCGCTCGGCAACATCCGCACGCTGGATCTCCAGCGCGGCCACGCCCGGACGCGACAGCTGCTGCAACAGGTATTCTTCGATCGCGTCGCTCAAGGTAGCCATGCCGCTCCTCCTTCCGTCCGATTGCTCCCACCGACGATTTGACTTTGTCTTTTCTTGACCTTCATTCTACGACCCGCCCTCGGGCTGTCAAGGGGATTCGCGGGACGTGCGGAAAGAATTTTCAGCGCGGCGACTCCCAGCGCGACACCCCGGTGGAACGTCCAGGCGACGGCCATGAGGGAGGAGTGACGGTGCCCCATGAGGCGCCGGCACGGGCTGGGCGGTACCGGCAGCGCCTCGGCCCGGAGGCCGAGGCGCCATGCGACGATTATTGGAGCCGACGCATGCGGGCCGGCTTCACGGCACTGCGGTTCCCCACCACGCTGTGCCAGACCGCGCCGAGCGGAAGGGAATCACCCGGGCTCCAGACTTCCCGGCCTCGGCGGACTCCGCCAGGACTCCCCTGGGGGACTCCTCGCGGCCCCGGTCATCGTGGTGGCCCTCGGCGCCATCCCTTCCCCCAGCGCACCTGGCCACGCGCCCCATCGGCAGGCCACCCGCTATGAGCCCCGGGTCGGGTTCAGGGTCTCCGGGCACTCCACATGTGCAGCGGCGTGTGCAGCGCACCCGCGCGGGACAGATGGCTTTCGTACAGCACCAGCCGGTTCAGCGGAAAGGTGACGCTCACCGGCGGCAGCCGATTCCAGTGGCCCGTCCGACGGGGGCGCATGAGGGTGAGGTGCGGAACCACCTTGGGAGGGAAGGGCCCCAGGTCGTGGAGCTGAAAGGCCAGCCGGTCGTACAGCCGGTGCAGAGGCGCGGGGGGGCGGTCAGGGCCCAGCCCCACCGCTCGCGGGCTCCACTTGTCCGGCAGTCCCACCCAGCGGGTGAGGCGGAGCGCCGGCCACGGGAAGGTGGCCGTGGCTTCCGTGACCCCGCGATCCACAAAATCCAAGAAGTCCTGGTTCAAGTGCACGCCGTCGCCCAGGAACAACAGGGTCAGGTGCAGCTGGTGCACCGGCACCGGCCGCCCCTCAAACTCGGCGTCGCCCAGCGCCACCGACAGCCGAGCCGCGTTCGACTCCACCAGGGCATTGGCGGGAAAGCCCAGGAACACGCGCGCCACGCGGTCGCCTCCTCCTGTGCGATGCCACGCCGCCTTCCCGATGGCGACGCCGCGTCTCACGTCTCGTCTGTAAGGTTACACACCGGTCGCCGGGGTCCTGCCGATCCGGGTCAGATTGGCCCCGCAAGTTTGCGCGGGGCGCTCGGGGGATCGGTCGCACAAACCGGCGACCCGGAGCGCCCCTCAACCGGGTTTGCGCTATGCTGGCCTGTGAACAAGGGGGGCTCATCATGCCAACGCAGCGCACCATTGTCATCACCGGGGCGACCCGAGGAATTGGACGCGCCACGGCCGAGGAGCTGGCGGCGCCCGGCGTCCGTCTCATACTGCATCATCGGACCGGGCCCGCGGTGGCCGAAGAGGTGGCCAGTGCCTGTGAGCGGGCCGGAGCCTCGGTGCGCATCGTGCAGGCCGATGTGGCCCGCTCCGACAACCTGTCACGGTTCATCGAGGCCCTCGCGTCGGAAGGGCCGCTGGCTGGCTTGGTCAACAACGCGGGCGTCTACGAGGGGGATAGCTTGGCCGACACCACGGAATCGCAGTGGTCCCGGGTGCTGGACATCAACCTGAAGGCGCCGGTGTTCCTGATCCGCGGTTTGGCGCAGCAGCTGCAGGCCGGTCATGGGTCGGTCGTCAACCTCGGATCGATTATGGGCCAGCGGCCGTCCGCGGGCGCCTATCCCTACCAGGCCAGCAAAGCCGCCATAAGCCACCTCACGCAGAGCCTGGCGTTGGAGTTGGCGCCCGCCGTGCGAGTCAACGCCGTAGCGCCTGGCTTTGTCATGACCGACATCAACCGCGGGGGTTGGGAGCACGAACCCTTCCGCAAGGCCGTGGAGGCCGATACGCCGCTGGGCCGTTGGGGCCAGCCCGCCGACATCGCCCCCGTCGTTGCGTTTTTGCTGTCGGATGCGGCGCGGTTCGTCACGGGGCAGACCCTCTTGGTGGACGGCGGCAAGGGCCTCTGAACCGCAGCATCCGCCTCTCGTGATGCCCCTCCCCGCCCAGGCGCGGGGAGGGGCATGCCCTCTCCCTCCTCCTGTCACGAGATCTGCCAGCTTGGGATGGTATTTATGCTTCCCAGTAGGTATAATATTTGTGAAGGGGGTCGCAGAGGACCGGTAAGGCCGGGGACGGGCGAATGGGTCTGGGGGACTGGTGGGGCCAACGCCTCACCGGGCGCCGCACGCGCTGGGTGATACTGCTCCTGTGGGTGATGTTGGCGGCGGTCCTGTCCGTCGTGTGGCCCAGCGCCGCACAGATGGAAAATCCCAATCCCCCGAGTCTGCCCGCGAGCGCCTCCTCGGTGGCGGCGGGGCGCCTGCAGCAGCAGGCCTTTGGCGCGGCCCACACGATGCCCGGCTTGCTGGTGTTCTATCAGCGGACCGGCATTACTTCCGCGAACCGGCAGGCGATTGCGCAATTTCTGGGCAGCGTCACGGCCCGTCCACTGCCGCGCCAGGCAGGCGCTCCGCTGTTGACGGCTGACGCCTTGGCGACGCAGCTGCACCAGCACCCCACGACGGTGGTGGTCCCGGTGGCGTTTCAATCCACCGCGGCCGCCCCGCTGTTGACCCGCATCCTGACTAAAACCACCCAGCGCCTGCAGCGCCACTTGGGATACGATCTCATCACCGCGGCTCCGGCGGGGCCACGGATGGTGGCCCGGCTCACCGGACCCGCGGGCATTGCCATCGATGCGAGCCAGCTGTTTTCGGGGGCCAACCTCACCCTGTTGATTGCCACCACCCTGTTGGTGCTCGTCTTGCTGGTCCTGATTTACCGCTCCCCGCTGCTGCCCTGGGTGCCGCTGGTGGGCGTGGGCTTTGCCTACGCCGTGACCAGCGCGATTTTGGGAGCCCTCGCACGGGCCGGCCACCTCGTGTTGGACGCGGAGACGGTGGCCATCATGACGGTCCTCATGTTTGGCGCCGGCACCGACTACGCGCTGCTGGTCGTGGCTCGGTACCGCGAGCAGCTGTCTCGCGAGGCGGACCATCTGCAGGCGCTGGGTCGTGCGGTGGGGCAGGCCGCGGGCCCGGTGGCCATGAGCGCCGGCACCGTGATGACCGCGCTGCTGGCGCTTCTGCTGGCCCAGTACGGCCCGGACCACCGGTTTGCCATCCCCTTTGTGGTGGCCGTGGGGATGACCGCCCTAGCGTCCCTGACGCTGGTGCCCGCCTGTCTCGCACTGCTGGGCCGCGCTGCCTTCTTCCCGTTCGCCCCGCGCGTGGGCTCGGACACCCCGGGGCGGCGCCACGGCGCGCCGTTTGCCGTCCGCCGTCCCGGGTGGGCCGCCGCCGGCGTCGCCGTGCTGCTGGCGGCGCTGGCCGCCTTCGCCCCCTCCATTCGCACCACCTACAACTTGTTGTCTGCCCTGCCTGCCAACTCCCAGGCTCGACAGGGGTACGCCCTGGTGGCGGCCGCGGATGGGCCCGGCAGCACGGCACCCGCCACCATCCTGATCTCCGGCGCAGCGGCACGCCACGACCTGGCGCGGAAGCTGGCCGAAGCGCCCGGCGTCGCCGCGGTGAGCGGCCCGACATTCGGGCGGGCTGGCCGGGAGCCGGTCACGGCTTACCAGGTCGCCTTGTCTGTCAATCCGCTCTCCAACCGCGCCGCCGACCTGCTTCCCGGAATTGTGGCTCGGGCGGGCGCCGCCGTGGCCGCCAACGGCGGCGGCCGCGTGGCCGTCTCCGGAGCCACGGCCCAAAACGCGAACGCGGCCCACCTGGTTAACCACGATGCTGCCGTCGTGATCCCGCTGGTGCTGGTGGGAATTTTTCTCCTGCTGTTCGCGTACCTGCGCTCGCTGGTGGCGGCCGCCTATCTGGTGGCCACCGTCGTCCTATCCTACGGCGCCGCCTTGGGACTGGGCTACCTGGTGCTGACAGACATCCTCCACGTGGGTCCCTGGGCCGGCGGGGTATCGCTGTACGCCTTCGTCTTCCTGGTGGCGCTCGGGGAGGACTACAACATCTTCATGGTGTCCGCGATCTGGCGGGCGGCCACCTCCCGCCCGCTGGACGAAGCCGTGGCGTACGGCGTGGAGTCGACCCGATCGGTCATTCTGGCCGCCGGGGTGATTTTGGCCGGCACGTTTGCCGTGCTGACGGCGCTGCCCTTGACCATCCTGCTGCAGTTTGGGACAGTGACCGCGCTAGGGGTCTTGCTGGACACACTGCTGGTGCGGTCCGTGCTGGTGCCCGCCATCACGGTGCTTCTGGGGCCGCGGGCGTTCTGGCCCGCGCGGAGCACCGAGGGGCCCGCGCCGGTCCAGCGGGCCACCTAAGCGGACTGGGGGTGGGACTATCGGTCACGGACCAGAGCGGCGCCCCCCGGGGCGCCCGCGCCGCGCGGACCTGCCCGCGCCGACGGCCGCCACCATCGTCGAGGCGGCGGCGGCCCTTTTCATGGAGTACGGATACCGTTCCGTCACCTTGGACATGGTCGCGGACCGGGCGGGCGTGACCAAAGCCGCCGTCTACTATCACTTTCGCGACAAAGCCGCGCTGGTCGTCGCCAGCGCCCGCCACGTATTTGACCGGGCACGTCAAGGCACGGCGGCCCGACTCGCCGGCGCCGGGTCGCTGCGGGAGCGGCTCACGGCGATTGCCGAGGTGGTGCTGGCGCTGCCGCAGCCGTTCACGGCCTACGATACGCTGCTACATGAAGCCATGCTGGAGTTGAGCGCGGAGGCGCTGAGTGAGATGCGGCAGGCCCAGAGCCGCGTGACCACGCTGATCGAAGACGCCTTCACCGACGCAAACCGCCGCGGCGAGATTGCGACCGCCGATCCGCTTTTGGCCGCCCACTGCTTTTTGGCCATGCTGCAGGTGGGTCAGCGCCGCGCGGTCGACGGCCAACTTCAGTTTCGGGACGCGCGGAGAACCGCGCACATCCTGATGGATACCCTCTGGGCGGGCATCGGTCGTCCCAGCTCCTGAGACGATCGGCGTCGCCCCCTTCACGCGCCGGCCACCAGCGGCCGTCAGTTCACCAGTGATTGAGCGACGCGCAGCAGTGCCGCACGGCTGAGATTTTGGGACAACAGCGTGAAGCTCACCCCATGGGCGCGGACCCACAGAGCCAAGGGCGGGAGCGACGTCTTGCCCGGCAGGGCCCGGACCTCAGCAGAATGGCCCCCGACGGTCACATGCGTGAGACCGTGGCCCGACACGGATGGCTTCAATGCCGACTCGCTGATTTCCAACGACGGTCCACCGGCCTTGGTGGGCGCATAGGTCAGGACCAGCGCATGCGTCACGAGCGGGCTTTTCTTGGTCCCGATGACGGTGGCCGACGGCTCCGTGGACAGCCCGGCGGGCAAGTTCGCCGGCAACGCCACCGCGAAGGGGACGTCGTGCACGAAGGGAGCGACGGTTGGCGGCAACACGCGCGTCGCGGCGCGTGGCGTGTTCACGGACACGGCTTGGGCCCCGGAACCGGGGCCCAACGCGCATCCTGACGCAAGCGCCGCCACCCAAACCGGAGCCAGGAGCCACGCCACACGGCACGCGGTGGCCATCGGTGATGAACCTCCTCCACATGGCGCGGATCGCGTTCTACTTGGGACTGATGGCCACCGCCAGCATCAGGCCCCCCACGGCAATGACGGCCATCAGCACCAGGGACACCACGT
>JAJYPH010000305.1 GCA_021795575.1 Bacillota bacterium | reverse complement strand
GATCGCTCCCGCTCCCGGCCCCGTGGCGGTACGGTGCCCCCCGAAAGGAGACGCCCATGGCCGTGCCGGCCCGTGGCAGGAATGAAAAAGCGGCATGGCGAAGGGAGGAGTCCCTTCGACTGAGATCGGTTTCCCTCTGGTGCTGCGAGCCCGTAAGGGAGACGGAGTCCGACCCCGTCGAGCCGTAGCGATTGGTGCCGGCGCGCCCCCCTCTGTGCCATGGTAGTTGTGGGCAGAGACCTCTGCTACAATGACGCTTGGAGATGATGTCCGTGGCGATTCGAGCTGAAGAGACCGAGATTGAAGTGCGGGCCTACCGGCGTCGGTTTTCGGCGGCCTACAAGCTCCGCATTCTGGCCGAAGCGGATGCCTGCACCGAGCCGGGCGCCATTGGTGCTTTGTTGCGCCGCGAAGGGCTGTATTCGTCCCACCTGGCCACCTGGCGGGCCTAACGGGCGGCCGGCGCCCGCGCGGCCCTGGGGCAGCCGCGGGGGCGCAAGCCGCCACCGGCCCTGGTCCGCGAGAATGCCCGGCTTCGCCCAGAGCTGGCGCGCGCGCAGGACGACTTGGCCCAAGCCCGCGAGGTGATGGCCATCCAGGGAAAAGTCTCGGCGCTCTTGCCGGCGTTAGCCGACAGAGTCGGAGTGATTGGGCACGAATTCACCAGATGACTGATGATGACATTGACTACAGTGACAGCTCAACCACCGACGACGCCTTTTGGGCGGAGGCCGAGTGGTGGTTGCCTGCATCCAAGACCCGCCTATCGCTTCGACTGGACAGCGCTGTGGCGGAGTAGTTTAAGACGCAGGGGCCCGGCTGCCAGGGCCACATGAATACCGTTCTCCGGGCCTATGTGCGTAGCAAGGTTAAGAGGTAGCTGCTGGGACGAACGGTCTGCGAGGACGCGCCGGTCGAGGGGCCCGCCGGCGTTTCGCGATGCGCTCCGGCCTCTCTTTTTACTCCCGATGCCGCAGCACCCAGCCCGCCGGCCACGTCGTGCCGTACCGGGCCAGCGCCTCGGCGACCACGCGCGGACGCACATCGTAATCGCCCAGGGAGAGCAACGCCACCCAGCGCGGCACGTAAGCCCGTACGCCCGCCGCATCGGCATACTCCGGCCCGCTGCCGGTGCCGAAGGTCCCCGACACCCACTGCGCGTGATAGTACAGTTGCAGGCTCTCTTCGGCCGCGATGTCGGCGCCGCGTGGACGGAACCGCACTTCGGCCAGCAGGGGACCCAATGCCACGTGGATCCCCAATTCCTCCCGGGCTTCGCGCACGGCGGCCCCCTCGGGCGGCTCCATCGGCTCCACCCCACCACCGGGAAACACGTAGTACGGCATCACCCCGTCCCGATGGCGTTCGATGAGCGCCACCTGGCCCTCGTGCACCAGCACGACGCCCGCGCGCACGCGCGGGCTCACTGGGAACTCACTGCCAGAAACCGCTCGCGCCCCGGGTACCGTTCCCCCAGCGAGTGGACCACAAAGCCCAGTCTTCGGTAGAACCCGACGGCATCCTCGTCGGTCGTCAGCCAGCACACACGGGGCGCTACGGCGCGCTGGACGCTCTCTACCACCTTGCGCCCGCGGCCCTGGCCGCGGCGCGACGCCTCCACGGCCAGATGGGAGATTTCCACGAGGCCGGCATCCCGAAAGTCAACCCCCACCACGCCGATGAGGCGCCCAGCCTCCGGGAGCCCATACAGGGCGTGGGGCCACGCCTGATATTTGCCCAGCAGGGTGTCCAGGTCGGCTTCGGTAGGATGAAACAGCGACGGGGCGAGCGCGGCGGCCAGCTCCGCCCGCGTCCACACGGTCTCGCGGGCGTCCAGCCGAATCACACCCGCGTCGACGGCGGGGAACGTTGGGGTTGCACGCTCCGGCCAAGTGAACACGCGTATCTGCCGGTTCTCATAGTCGTTGACAAACAGGCGTCCCGCGCCCCACGCCAATCCGGTGGGCTGCCCGCCGACGATCTGAGGAGCCGTGGATGCCTCCCGGCCGTCACCGTCCCACACGCGAATCGCGACGGACTCCGCGTCGGCCCACACGCACTGTCCCCCCACCAGCGTCAGCCCGCCGGGGGTGGCGGTGGCCGGCCACGTGCCCAGCACCACCCCCGATCCCCACTCCTGCGCCTCGAGGATGCCCAACCGCTTGCGGAGCAGGTACAGCACCGGCCCGCGTCCATCAATGCCGCACACGTCTTCGCCCAGCGGACGCAACACCTCGGCTTTTCCGGTTGCGGGATCGATGCGCACGAGGCTTTTCGGGCGCCCCGCCACTTGGTAGAGCATTCCCTCCCAGTAGGCCAGTCCCGTCCGCACCGGGTGCTGGGCGGCGTCCAGCTGGTGCTCCTGCCAAACAGCGCCCGTCTCCGGGTCGAGCCGACTTATCCGGCAGGTGTCCCCGTCGGAATACCAAAGGGCGCTGCCATCCCAGGCCAGGCCGCACGGGTGCGGCCCGGGGGTCGGCAGCACCCGCAGGGGCTCTATTAGATC
>JAJYPH010000123.1 GCA_021795575.1 Bacillota bacterium | reverse complement strand
CGACGGTCGGGGCCGTGACCCGCCCCGCGCCGCGGACGCGGCGGGGGCGCCCTCGTGCCGACGCCGCGCCCCCGTCGGTGACCACGTATCACGTTACGGTGGCCTGGGGCCCGCGGGATGACGTCGCCGTCCGCGCGGAACTGCAGCGGCGCAGTTGCTTCGTGCTCATCACCACGCTCGCCGCCGACCGGTACGACGCGGCGGCGCTCTTACGGGAGTACAAGGGCCAAACCAGCGTGGAGCAACGCTTTCACTTCCTGAAGGACCCCGCGTGCGTCGACGCGATCTTTCTGAAGAAGCCCGAACGTATCCAGGCGTTCTCGCGCTCCTGCTGTTCAGCGTGGTCGAGCGGCGGGTGCGGGCCCATCCCGCGCCGCTGCCCACGTCCAAGCGGGGGAACCTGACCCGCCCCACCGGGTACGAGATCCTCAAGCACTGTCGGGGGATCCAGGTGTTCGCGCAAGACCGTGACCACCGCGTGGCGGCCTTCCCCAGCCACTACCGGCCCGCGTTGCGCGCCATCCTGGCGGCGCTGGACCTCCCGGAGACCATTTGACGACCCTGCCGGTCCGTGCCGCGCCCCCACGAAATTCACTATGCGCGCCTCGTTGACGTGCGGAAGACGTGTTCGAAGAAGAAGCACCGCTTAACAGGCCGCAGACATATTGGGTGTGTCCTGGCTAGTCTGACCACGCGGCTGGCTACGGGGCCATTCCCGACAAGGTGCGCTCTCATCGCCGCGTGCGTCGCAGCGGCGTGTTGGCGTACCGTGGGGTTCGGGATCCTGCTCGCCGCGCCGCGACGGACCAGACGATACGGTTGTCCGACGCGATGGGACCGTACTCCAGGGACGACGCGCCGTTGGAGCGGCGCCTCTTGGGCCATCGAGCCTTGCCGCCTCAGTGGCGTGGGCGTGGTTCTGACCCAACACAACCGGTGGCCACCTCGGACCGCTGTGAGGGGAGGCGGCCGCATCCCGCCGGGCGTCGCTCTTCCTGTCCGCTGGACGTCGCATTGGCGGTCGTGACCGCGTCCGAGCCGGCGGTTTATGGCGCTCGCGCCAGTAGCTCCCGCTCCCGCTCGGGTGCGAGCCCGGTTCGGCTCCACGCGTGAGGCTCGCGTCCGCGGTGCCAGGAAAGGGTGTCGCGGACCGTCTCGGCCAGGCTTCGGTGGGTGAGACCGGCCGCGATGGCGGCGGTGCAGTCCACTTCGTAAAAGCCCATCTGATCCGGGGTGGGCGTTATCCAGAGTGGCACCTCCATCCATTGCCCCACGCCCTGCTGGGCCAGCCACTCGTCGTCCACCCAGTGCAGCCGGGATGGGGTGGTGGCCGCGGCCTGGCACGCGGCCATGAGGGCGCCCATGGTGACGACGCCCGGCGGCTGGTCCGCGTTGAAGGTGCCCGGGATGCGCTGTTCCACCAGGCGTAGCATGAACGCCGCCAGGTCGCGGCCGTCCACAAACTGAATCCGCCGATCGGGGCGGCCTGGCACCAGCACGTCCCCGCCCCGATCCAGGCGGGCCGGCCAGTACGTGAACCGATCACTGGGGTCCCATGGTCCGACGATCAGGCCCGGCCGCACAATCGTGGCGCGCTCGCCGAAGGCCGACCGCACTTCTTGTTCGCACAGAAACTTCAAGGCGCCGTAGTCGGTCCCTTCGTCCTCGGAATCGGGGCGGGAGAGGGCCAGGGCGGGGGCATTCTCCCGCACGCCGGGAGACGAGACGTCTCGGTACACCGAGATCGTGGAAACAAACAGATAGTGACTGGTCGTGGCGAGCGCGGCTGCGGACGCCGCCACCAGTCGGGGCAGCCGGCCGGATGTGTCCACCACCGCGTCCCAGCGCCGGTCCAACAGCGGGGCCAGGCCGCCGTCGCGGTCACCGTGAAGCTGCTCGAGATCAGAAAACAAGTGGGGCTCGCTCTGACCGCGGTTGAACAGCGTCACCTCGTGGCCCGCCGCCACGGCCGCTGTGACAAAGTGGCGTCCCAAAAAGACGGTGCCTCCCAAAACCAATATCCGCAAGACAAAGCGCCTCCTCAAATTGCCGGCCATCACGGGTTGGTTCGCGATGGAGGGCCACTCTCCCTGCTGGCGCGGGATCGGGCTGGGGAGGCGCGCACACAGAATTTTTCCAAAGAGCCACTCGTGGCGTCAGCCAGCAGGAATCTGGATGGACGAGCGCGAATCAGGGGCGTGGTGAATAGGGTGCGAACAGACGACGGTTCGGGGGCGGCGATGGTGGACCGCGTGCGCGACGCCACCGACATTGCCGCTGTGATTGGCGAAACCGTGACCTTGCGCCGGCGGGGCCAAAAGCTTTGGGGGCTTTGCCCTTTTCACGCCGAAAAGTCGCCGTCGTTCAGCGTGGACTCGGGGCGGCAGTTGTTTTACTGCTTCGGGTGCCAGGTGGGCGGCAACGTGTTCACGTTTCTCATGCGGCGCGATGGCAAGAGCTTTCCCGAAGCGCTGGCCGAGCTGGCCGACCGGGCGGGCATTGCCTTGCCGGATCGGACGGGGCAGGGGGGGGGCCGCCGCACCGCTCTGTTGGCGGTGCTGGCGGCGGCCCAACAGTATTTTCGCCACGCGCTGGCAGACAGCGTTGGCCAGGCGGGCCGCGCGTACCTGGAGCGCCGGGGCGTTCCCGCGTCGAAGGTGGACGACTTTGGCCTGGGGTGGGCGCCCGATGAGTGGGAGGGATTGGTCGGCAGCCTTCGGCGGTCGGGCTATCCGGTGGCGGACGTCGTCGAGGCGGGCTTGGCCGTGGAGCGGGACCGTGGGGCTTATGACCGGCTTAGGGGCCGGGTCACGTTTCCCATTCGCGATCCGGACGGGCGCGTGGTGGGCTTCGGGGGCCGCGCGGTAGTGGACGACGCGGGCGTGCCCAAGTACCTGAACACCCCTGAGACGCCGGTGTATCACAAGGGCCGCATTCTTTATGGGGCCGATCGGGCGCGGGCGGCGTGGTCTCAGGGACGGGTCCCCATCATTGTCGAGGGATACATGGACGTGCTGGCCATGCATCGGGCAGGCCTGTCCGAAGCGGTCGGCGCGCTCGGGACCGCGCTCACGGTGGAACATGTTCGGTATCTGAGGCGTTTTACGAATGAAGTGGTGTGCGCGTACGACCAGGACGCGGCCGGGCAGGAGGCGGTGCGCCGGGCATTCATGGTGCTGGCGGCGGAGGGTCTCGCGGTTTCCTCGGTCGACTACCAGCCGGCCAAGGACGCCGACGAGCTTTTGAGCGCGCAAGGGCCCGAGGCCCTGGTGGCGGCCGTCGGCGCGCGCATGCCGTATCTGGCCCGCCGCATTCGCGATGGGCAGGCGGCGGTCCATGTCCAGCCCGAAGCCAAGGCGCGGGCAGTCCGCGAGATGCTGGAGCTGTTGGACGCCATGACCGATCCCGTGGAGCGGACGGAGTATGCGGCTTTGCTGGAGAGGGCGTGGGGCGTGGAGCAAAAGATTCTATCACAGCGCTCCAGGGGCAAACAAGGGCCGGGCGGGAATAATTCGGAAAAAACCCGGCATAATATGCGCCGTTCAGAGGTAAATCTTGGCCCGCGAGATGTGGAGGTCAATTTGCTGGCGTCCTTGATACAATTTCCCGACCGCATGGAAGGGGTTTTGGCCGCGCTTCCCGAACTCTGTAGAGATGCCCGTTGGGAGGCCATCCGGGACGAGTGGCCCGCCTTGGTCGAGCAGGGCGGCGCATCGCTGGCCACGTGGCTGGTGGGGTTGCCGCCCGAGGCGCAGGAACTGGTCACGGCGGCGGCAGCGGTTCCGTGGCCCGTCTCGGGAGACTTGGTCATGGAGCTGGCGCAGCAGGTGAAAACCCAGTGGCGGGAACGCGAGTGGCGGCACCTGAAGTCAGTGGCTGACCCGGACGACCCGGTGGTGGCGGCGGAGATCAGTCAGTTGTTTCAGGAAATCAGCGCGAGCAAGCGCGCACCCAGAAGGGAGGGATGACGGGATGGCGAAGGCAGGCGGACTGGCCCACGGACTGTCGTCAGAGGATGTGCCGCGCGAAGAACAGCGGGCGGTGCTGGAGATTGTGCGCACGCTGGTGAGCCGTGCCAAGGACCGCGGCAACAAGCTGACCTACGGGGAGCTGTTGGATGCGCTCCAAGCCATGGACATCCCCACCGACCAGATTGACGCGGTGTACGAGTTGATTGGCCAGGAGAACGTGGACCTGGTCAATGACAAGAAAGCGGCAGATGGTGGGGACGCGGCGGCATCCGAGGACGAGGAGGAAGAAGAGGAAGAAGAGGAGCCCCACAAGGCGCCCAACGCGCTGGCCGTTCCGGAGGGGGTGGCCATTGATGACCCGGTGCGGATGTACCTCAAGGAGATTGGGCGGGTGCCGCTCCTAAACGCCGCGCAGGAAGTGTCGCTGGCCAAGGAGATTGAGCAGGGCGATGAAGAGGCCAAGAAGAAGCTCGCGGAGGCGAACCTCCGGCTGGTGGTGTCCATCGCCAAGCGCTACGTCGGCCGCGGCATGCTGTTTTTGGACCTGATCCAGGAAGGCAACCTGGGTCTTATCAAGGCTGTCGAGAAGTTTGACTACCGCAAGGGGTACAAATTTAGCACTTACGCGACCTGGTGGATTCGGCAGGCCATCACGCGGGCCATTGCCGACCAGGCGCGGACGATTCGGATTCCGGTGCACATGGTGGAAACCATCAACAAACTGATTCGCATCCAGCGGAAGCTGCTGCAGGATCTGGGCCGGGATCCGCTGCCCGAAGAGATCGCGGCGGAGATGGGCATTACCGTGGAACGCGTCCGGGAAATTCAGAAAGTGGCCCAGGAGCCCGTCTCCCTGGAAACCCCGATCGGCGAAGAGGAAGACTCCCACCTGGGCGACTTCATTGAAGACGAGGAAGCGCCGGCGCCGGCGGAGGCCGCGGGGTACCAGCTGCTGAAAGAGCAACTCGAGGAAGTCCTGGACACGCTCACGAGCCGCGAGGAGAAGGTGCTGCGGCTGCGGTTCGGGCTGTCGGACGGCCGCGCCCGCACCCTGGAAGAAGTGGGGCAGGTGTTTGGCGTCACCCGCGAGCGCATCCGGCAAATCGAGGCCAAGGCCTTGCGAAAGCTCCGGCACCCGACCCGCAGCAAGAAGCTCCGGGACTACCTGGACTAGCGCGGACCAAAGCGGAGGCTCGCCGCCTCCGCTCAATCCTGCTTTTTTGACGTCACATACGCCAGCACCCCGATGAACAGCGCGAGCAGCACCGGATACCCCACCGTGTACACCAACGGTCCACTGGGCATCGCACTCCCCGAAGTCAGGGTGCCGCCGGGGGCTCGCGCTATACCAACCGGGCCCCTTCCAGGACCAAAAGCGCCTGCTTCAGCGCCAGGCCACCCCCGTATCCCACAAGACGGCCGCCACGCCCGACGACCCGGTGGCAGGGAATGACGAGGGGCAGGGGATTGTGCCCACTCGCAGCGCCCACGGCGCGCATGGCCGTGGGCTCGCCGATGCGGGCGGCCACATCCCCGTAGGTGAGGGTGTGCCCGTACCCAATGGTGGCCACGACGTCCCAGACGCGGCGCTGGAACGGTGTGCCCCCCATGTCGAGCGGCAGCGTGAACACGCGGCGCCTCCCCGCGAAGTATTCGTCCAACTGCTGCCGGGCGCTGGCCAACACGGCACGAGCCTCCCGGCTGGCGCCGGTGTTGCTCTCGCGGGATGTGTGCGCCCCTTCCGTGGCTACGGGAGGCAGGGCCACCGAGGTGAGGCCCACCGCGCTGGCGGCCAGAGTCAGGCGCCCGACTGGCGTGTCGTGCCAGCACCACGCCTGGCTCGGCGGGGTATGGGCCGTGCTGGGGTTTGCGGTACTCGTCATGGCGCTCCCTTCGGTTCCCATTGCCATGCGCTCCGGTGACGCATGCTCATTGTAGCGCCCCCACCTTGGCCCGACGCGCGACAGGTGCCTGGGGAGGGTCTTGAGCTAGACTGGAGGCATGCCGAGAGAGACGTTAGTGCCGGTCGCCGGTCCGTTCCATTGGGAGCGCAGCTTGGTGCGGCCCCGTGAGCAGGCCGCCCAGGATGTGCACGTCGGCCGGGACGGCGAGGCCATCTGGGAGTCTGTGGTGACCACCATGGAGGGGGACCGCGTGGGGGTGGCGGTGATGGGTTGCCCAAAAGCCATTCGCGTGCGCAGCACCGCGTCAGACGCGGCGCACCACGAGGCGGCCGTCCGGCGCGTGGCGTGGCGCTTCTCGGTGGATGCCGACGGGGACGCGTTTTACGCACGGGTTCAGCGTGACCGGTGGCTCGGGCCCCTAGCCGCCCGGTGGTGGGGCATTCGTCCCCTGCGCGACGCCTCGTCCTGGGTGGCCCTGGTCCGCCTGATCCTGGGCCAGCAGGTATCGGTGGCGACCCACCGGACGCTGGTGAACCGGCTGCTGGTCCGGTGGGGGTGCCCCACCTTGACCCCCGGTGGGTCTCGGGTGGCTGCCTGGCCTGCGCCCGAGGTGCTGGCCGCGGAAACGGTGGATGGGTTGGTGGCGGGCGGCATTCCACGCCGCCCCGCCACCACCCTCACGCTGGCGGCGCGCTGGACCGCGGACGGCGGCCTCGGGGGCTCAGCCGACGACGTAGCGCGCGGCCTGGAGACCATTAAGGGCGTGGGACCATGGACCACGGCGGGGGTCCGGCTGTTTGGGTGGGGTGACGACGACGCGGTGATGGCGAGCGACCTCGTGCTCCGATCGGCGGCCGCGCGGGTGACCCAGGCGACCCAGCCCTTCACCGCGCGCGAGCTCGCGGATTGGCTGGAACCGTATCAGCCCTATCGGGGCTGGGTGAGCTACTTGTTGTGGCATGAGCGGCTGGCGGCCGTCGGTGAGCCGATATGACGGATGGTGGCCGATAAGGGGTCGAGCGTGAGTGGAGCAGGAAAGGGGTGCGGCATGCGGGCAGTGGTGGTGGAGCGTTTTGGGGGACCCGAGGTTTTAACGCTGGTGGAGCAGGAGCAGCCGGTGCCGGGTCCGGGGCAGGTGCTCATCCGCGTGCTTTACACCAGCGTGAACTTCGCGGACATCAAAGCCCGTCACGGGCAGTATCACGGTGGCGGGGCACCGCCGTACGTGCCGGGGCTGGATGTTATGGGGACCGTGGCCGCGCTGGGTGCGGGCGTCGCGGGCTTCTCGGTGGGCCAACGGGTGATTGCCTTTCCCGCCACCGGGTCCTACGCCGAGTTTGTGTTGGCCGACGCGGCCCTGGTGTTTCAGGTCCCGGACGAGGTGGCGGCCGACCAGGCCGCGGCCTGTCCGGTGGTGGGCCTCACGTCTTACAAGCTGTTGGCGGACGTCGCCCGCGTGCAGCCAGGCGAAGCGGTGCTGGTGCATGCGGCCGCCGGGGGCGTGGGCACCACCGCGCTGCAGCTGGCACGGGTGCTGGGCGCGGGCTTGGTGGTGGGGGCCGTGGGCAGTGCCGGCAAAGAGCCGGCCGCACGGGCCGCCGGGGCCGACGTGGTGGTGAACACGCGCGAGGCCGACTGGCCCGACCGCGTCAGCGAAGCCACCGCCGGACGGGGCGTGGACGTCATTCTCGACTCGGTGGCGGGGCGGGTCACCGGAGAAAGCTTCCGATGCCTGGCGCCGTTTGGGCGGCTGGTCAATTTCGGGGATGCCAGTGGGGAAGCCGGCTGGGTGCCCACCATCGACCTGCACGGCAGCTGCCGGGCCGTACTGGGATTCAGCCTGGGCACCACGCGGCGGCACCGGGCCCAGGACCTCAGCGCGGCCGCGGCGGCGGTGCTGTCGTTCTTGGCCCACAACCTCCTTACGATGCACGTGGGGCGGGAGATGCCCCTCGAGCAGGCGGGAGAAGCCCAGCGCCTGGTGGAGGAGCGCGCCAGCACGGGAAAGGTGCTGCTGGCCGTCAGCGAGTGAGCGCGGTGCCGTCGGTGTGCTCGGCTTTCAGCAGGCGGAGCACCATGTCCAGTTTGTGCTCGGCAGCGGTGAGGCGCAACGTATAGTAGTCGACGTAGGCGTCGTCCGCCGCCGCGTTGAAGGCGGCGGTGGCCTCCTGCCATTCCGCCAGGGCTTGGTAGTACTCGTCCAACAGCGTCATGTGCCACCCCCGTTCCTAGCCGTCGGATCTTGAGCCTTCTGTGGTAGCGTATGCAGCGGCGGCGAAAACACGCTCAGCCTCGAGAGGAGACGTCGGGCCGAGTGAGGCCGCGGTGCCGTTGGGGGGCCGGCCTGGGATGGGCTCAGGGGTTAATCACCGTGCAGACGCGGACGCCCGACGGGGAGCCGTTGGTGTTTGACGTAGACTCCGGAGGCACGATGCTCCTTTCCCGCCGTGCGTTGGCACGTCTGGGTCTCGCGGCGAGGGAAGAGGAAGCCGAGTGGGGCGGCATGGTCTCGGTCGTCGATTTAACGTTTGACGCCGGAACGCGCGTACCGCCGCCGACCATGTCCTTCATGGTGCAAGACGAGCTCTCCTGGATGCAAGGGGATGGCATGCTGGGACAGCAGTGGCACGCGGATCGCGTGTGGACAGACGACTATCCCTTGGGGCGCCTCTGGGTGGGAGATGCCGTGGGACAGGGGCCGCGCCGTCTCGGGCACACCACCCGTTTGGGTCTGCCGCCGCCGACCGAGGCTGGCCGTCGGCCGCACGCCTTCGCCACGGTGGAGGCGTGCATTGCGGGGCAAGTCCTTGTGTTTCTCTTCGATACGGGGGCGCGGGTGGCGTTAACGCCAGCGGCGTCCGCCCGCATGGGGGGTGGGGGCCGACCTTGCGTGCGACCTGCTTCGTCGCCGAGAGCCTTTTACGGGAGTGGCAGGCCCGGCATCCTGACTGGCTTTACGTTCAGGCAGGAGATGCGATCCGTGGCGGGTCCCTCATTCGCGTGCCGCTGGTGGAGATGGCCGGGTACCAGGTGGGGCCGGTGTGGTTTGTTGGTCGGCCGGATGCTAACTTCGAGGCATGGACCTTCATGGATCGTCCCATCTGCGGAGCGCTGGGCGGGGAGCTTTTTCGCCAGTTCACCCGCGTGGTCGCGGACTACCGAAACGGATGGCTGTCCCTGGTCAGACAGCCTCGGGGTGGGTTCCGTCATTGGTGCCGAGTCTTGCGCGCGCCGGGATCCCTCAGCGGGTGCTGGGGGTCGCCAGCCCCCCCGTGTCGTCGTCAGGATACAGCGTGGCAATGAGCGCTCGGTAGCGCTCCTCGACCACCCGCGTCTTGATTTTCAGCGTGGGGGTGAGCTGCCCGTTTTCTTCGGTGAACGGCTCGTCCACCCACGCCCAGCGCTTGGGCCGCTCGAAGGCGGCAAAGCCCGCGGTGCGGGCCGCGATCTCGGCCTCGATCAGGCTTTGGCAGGTGGGGTGGCGCAGGATCGCCGCCGGTTCGAGCGTTGCCAGTCCCTGGCTCTCCGCCCACGCACTGAGCTGGGTGAGGTCGGGGCTCAACAGCGCGGCCACGTACTTGCGGCGGTCGCCCAGCAGGACCGCCTGCTCGATCCAGGGCGACGCCTCCAGCGCCTGGCAGATGGCCAGCGGCACCACGTTCTTGCCGGTGGACAACACCAGGATGGCGCGCTTGCGGTCCAAGATTCGCAGGTGCCCCGATGGCAGCAACTCGCCCACGTCCCCCGTGTGAAACCATCCGTCCACCAGCACCTCGGCGGTTTCGTCCGGACGATGCCAGTACCCCGCCATCACGTTCGGTCCCTGGCACCACACCTCTCCGTCTTCGGCAATCGTGACGCGGACGTTGGGCAGCGGGCGGCCGACGGTTCCGATGGCCAGTGACGTCAACGTGTTGACCGACACAACCGGGGAGGTCTCCGTGAGGCCGTAGCCCTCCAGCACCGGAATGCCAGCTCCCACGAAGAAGCGGGCCAGGTCTGGATGCAGGGGCGCGCCGCCCGAATAGGCAAACCGCAGCGCTCCCCCCAGCGCCCGGCGGATCTTGCGGTACACCAAGGCGTCATAGAGGCGCTCGGCCAGCCACTCGCGGGCACGGGGGGCCGTCCCGGCGCTCCGGCGGGCGGCCCGCCCGCGGGCCACCGGGATGCTGGCGGCTAGAATGGCGCGCGACAGGGAGCCGCTGGCACCTTCGTGGACGGCGGCAAACACGCGCTCGTAAATGCGGGGCACCGATATCATCACGGTGGGGCGCGCGGAGGTGATGTCGACCGCGAGTCGGTCAGGGGCCGTGTAGTACATGGACACGCCGCGTCCCAGCATGTAGTGGTGCACCAGCCGCTCAAAAATGTGGGCCAGCGGCAGTACGGCCAGCGCCCGGTCCCGACGGGTCAGGCGGATGGTGGGGTCGTCGTCGGCCAGCAGGTCCAGGCCCGCGAGGTTGCTGAGCAGATTGCCGTGGGTCAGCATGACACCGCGGGAATGGGCCGTCGTGCCTGAGGTGTAAACCAGCGTCGCCAAATGGTCGTCCGGCACGGCGTCGACCTCGTCGATCCAGGAAGCCAGGTCCGGGCGGTCGGCCTGGGTGACGGCCTGCTGCCAGCGGGGGTAGCTCATCACGAGGCGGGGAAATCCCACCGGGAGTTTGGCCTCGTGTTCGGCATTCGCCACCACCGCCCAGCGCGCGCCGGAATCTTCCAGCACCTCGGTGACCTGCGCGGCCTGGAGCGAGGGATAGATGGGAACCACCACCGCGCCAAGCGCCAGCACCGCGAGGTCAGTCCACACCCATTCCGGGGATGTAGGGGCCATGAGCGCCACGCGATCGCCCGCATTGATCCCCTGGTGGCGAAGCCACTGGGCCAAGCTGCCGACGCGCAGGGACAGGCCTTCGTAGGAAAGGGACGTCCAGCCGTCCGTGGTGCGCACCCACTGGGCGGGGTCCGCCGGGTGAGCCATCCCGTATCGCAGCACATTGCTTGCAAAATTCGC
>JAJYPH010000122.1 GCA_021795575.1 Bacillota bacterium | reverse complement strand
TGACGAGTTGCATGCGCCTCCTCCCCCCTCAGGTTTGCAACAGCTCGGACACAAACGGCGGCAGGACAAACGCGGCCCGCTGGATGGCGGGGGTCCAGTAGCGCGTCGGCAGCGAGACGGTGCGCGCGTCCGCGGGCTGAGGCCCCTTGCTCCCCAGGCTGAAGCTCCACCAGCCGGAGGGATAGGTGGGCACCGGCGCGAGGTACAGGTGCACGTGGGGAAACACCGCCCGCATCGCGGCCTGCGCGTGGCGAATCAGGTGCGGCTGGAGCATGGGCGACTCCGTCTGCGCCACCAGGATGCCGTCCGGCGCCAGCGCCTCGTACACCGACCGGTAAAACGCCTCCCCAAACAGGCCGGTGGCCGCGCCGACCGGATCCGTTGAGTCAATGATGACCACGTCCAGCTTCTCAGCCTGGGCCCCCTGCTCGCGCATCCACTGAATGCCGTCCACCAGATGCACGTGGGCGCGTGGGTTGTCCAGCTCCGCCGACAGCTCCGGGAAGAACTGCCGCGCCACCGCCACCACCCGCTCGTCAATCTCCACCAGATGGGCGGCTTTCACGCCGGGATGGCGAAGGATTTCCCGAATCACGCCGCCGTCGCCGCCCCCCACCACGGCCACGCGCTGGGGGTGGGGATGGATCGTCAGCGGCACGTGGGCAATCATCTCATGGTAGAAAAACTCGTCCCGGTCCGTGGTTTGCACCGCGCCATCCAGCGTCAGCAGTCGGCCATAAGCTTCCGTGTCCGCCACCAAGAGGTGCTGATACGGCGTGTCCTCCTGCCACAAGACCTCGATAATGCGCAGGCCCAGCGTGACGTCGGGGGTTTGGTGCTCGGTGAACCAGATGTCCGCGCCCATGCTCAGTACCACAACGCGACGGCGGCAAAGGCGCAGCCGATGCGTTCTACCTTGTGGTCAACGGCCCGCACCACCACGCGACCGAGCTCGCGGCGGCGGGTGGCAAACGCCTCGGCCACCATGGTGCGCACCATGCGTTCGGCGTCGGCGCGGGTGCCGTGGCCGGAGTACTCCATGATGACGCCGTAGTGGTCATCCTCCCCGATGCCCACCGCCACGGCCGCGGCAATGGACACGCCGGGCTCCTCCGACGTGATGGTGCCATACGCCGTCGGCGTCAAAGCCCCCTCGGGAATCGCGAGCTCGGGCACCAGAACGGCCCCTGGCGGCAGGATGGAGCTGACGCGCACCAGGTTCAGGTTGCCAATGCCTGCCGCCAACAGGGCGTTGTCAAAGGCGTTCAAGCGGGTCGGCCCTTCGGCCGTCCCGGCCAGCAGGGTAAATTTTCGCGGCGTCTCGAGCACGCTCTGCCTCCCACGTCACTCTCAAAAATTGTGCGCGGGCCCCAGGCCCACACACCCGACAAATTATAGCGGCACATCGGGCGCCCGCAAACCCGGGCACGCTACTCGGGCAGGGACGCCGCTCGTCTTCGCCTTCCCCGCGGGTGCCATCATCGCACCGTGAAGGTTCGACGGAGGCGGAGGTCAGATGATCGGTCGGAGGCTCAGAAAAGGGGGTGTCGGGATTTGTCGACGCCGTCGCGCCGGATGCGGAGCCGGCGCCACGCCTCGTGGCGGCACCGCGCCGTCCAGCGCCTGGCGGACGCCGGCGCCAGCGTGAGCCTGCCGGTGCTGCTGCTGGCCACGGTGCTGGTGGGCGTGCCGGGCGTGTTCGTGATTTGGCCACCGCCCACGCTGCCGGCCGACACCCAGGTGCTGAGCCGCCACGGGCATCTGATCGCGCTGGTGTATGCGAGCGAGAACCGGATTCCGGTGGCGGCGGCGGCCATCCCGGCCGTCATGCGCAACGCCATCGTGGCCATCGAGGACGACACCTACTGGGAGGAGCCGGGCATAGACCCGGTCGGGATCGCGCGCGCGCTGGTGGTGGACGTCACCAGTGGCCGCATCCTGCAGGGGGGCTCCACCATCACGCAGCAGCTGGCCAAAAATCTTTATCTGTCCGACCAGCGGACCATCATCCGCAAGGTCCAGGAGCTGGCCATCACCTTAAAGATGGGCACGCAGTACTCCAAAGAAGAGATTCTGACCATGTACCTGAACGATGTGTACTTCGGAGAGGGGAGCTACGGCATCCAAGCTGCCAGCCAAACGTACTTTGGCCACTCCGTCGCGCACCTTTCGCTGCCCGAGGCGGCGCTGTTGGCGGGTCTGGTCAATGCGCCCTCCGCACTGGACCCGTACTACCATCCCACCGCCGCCCGCGCGCGCCGCAACCAAGTGCTGGCGCGCATGGCGGCGCTGCACTACATCAGCCCCGCCGCCGCCCGGGCGGCGGAAGCGACCCCCTTGGTGCTGGCGCGCGCCGTCCCCCCCGACGGGTCGACGGCGCCGTATTTCATCCAGTTCATGCGCTCGCAGTTGGCGGGACTGGACCCCACGGCCGCCAAGAACTTTTTTGGCGGCGGGTATCGGATCGTCACCACCCTGAACCGCCAGGTCGAGGCGGCGGCCAACCGGGCGATGGCGAACGACATGCCCGCCGTGACGGGCACGTACCAGGGGGCCGCCGAGCCCGAAGGGGCGGTGGTCGGCCTGAACCCCGCGTCCGGCAGCATCGAGGCCATGGTGGGCGGCCGCAATTTTGGCACCAGCCCCTTTAATCGCGCGGCGTACGCGTACCGGCAGCCCGGGTCCGCCTTCAAGTACTTTCTCTACACCACGGCCATTGCCGCCGGCTACCCCACGTCAACCGTCAAAGTGTCGGGCCCGGTGAGCTTCCCCAACGGGCACGGGGGCGTGTACACGCCGCACAACTTCGGCCATGTGTTTGCGGGGCCGCTCACCATGCGGCAGGCCATCGCCGAATCGGACGACATCGTGGCGCTCAAGTGGATGGCCACGCTGACCCCACCGCGGGTGATTGCCATGGCGAAAAGCATGGGGGTCACCACCCCCATGGCCAACAACCTCACCACAGCGCTGGGGTCCAGTTCGGTGAGCCCCTTGGAAATGGCCAGCGCGGTGGCGCCGCTGGCCAACGGCGGGTTTCACATCACCCCTCGATCCATCATTTCGGTGCAGGACGCGAGCGGGGCCTACCTCGTCAAAACGTCTCCCCAGCGCTATCGCGTGCTGACGCCGCCCGTCACTTATGTGGTGGACCAGCTGTTCACGGCGCCGCTCACCAGCCCCGTGGGCACCGCGCACAACCTGACGAGCGTGTTCAGCCGCCCGGCCGACGCCAAAACCGGTACCTCGTCGCAGCAGCGGGACGCGTGGCTGGTGGGCTTCACGCCCCAGCTCGTGGGCGTCGCCTGGACCGGCAACGACCAGGACACCCCAATGGGACTGACCGGCGACCGCGGAGCCGGCCCCGTGTGGGCCGCGTTCATGCACGGCGCGCTGGCGGGTCAGCCGGTCAAGACGTTCCCCCAGCCCGCCGGCGTCGTGTGGCGCCAGGTGTGTGTGCACACCGGACTGTTGGCCAACGGCTGCTGTACGAGCTACCGCGAGGTGTTTCTCGTCAATCACCTGCCGAAGAAAGCGCCCGCGAGCACCTGTGGGGGTGCGGCGGGATCGCCCACCACGCCAAAGACACCACCACCGTCCAAAGCGCCCAAGTCCGGCGGATCGTTGCTGGACCGCATTTTCAAGGCGATCCTGCCCTGACGCTCCCGACTCTGCGCAGGGATGTAAAATTATATTGACATATACGTCGCTTCTGTTTACACTCGCACAGCAACGCCACGACCAAGGCGATCAGGGACAAGGTGGGATGGGTGTGCGGCTGAAGCGCTGGTGGGTGGCCTGTGGGGGCGCCCTGTTGGTACTGGCGGGCTGCGGTGGGCCCGCCGCCGCCCCCAAGCCGGCGGTGAATGTGGCCTATGCGGGATCGCTGGGCCCGGTGATGGACTTAAGCGTGGGCCCCGCGTTTCAGCGAGCCACGCACATCACCTACCACGGGCGAGGGGCGGGCTCGTTTGGGCTGGCCCGTGAAATTGCGGCCCATGCGATTGCCGCCGACGTGTTTTACAGCATTGGGGTCAAGCCCATCAAAGACTTGGGCGCTCGTCACCCCTGGGCCGCGTGCTTTGCCAGCGCACCCCTGGTGATTGTGTACAACCCCAAGAGCCCCTTCGCGCCCACCTTGGCCGCGATTGCCCAGGGCCGCCAATCCATTCAGTCCCTGTTCACCGTGCTGAGCCAGTCCAACTTCAAGCTGGGGCGCACCAATCCCGCTACCGACCCCCAGGGCCAGGCGTTTTACCTGATGGTGATGCTGGCCCAAAAAATTTATCATCTGCCCGCCAACACCGTGTCCACCGTGCTGGGCGCCCCCGACAACCCCCATCAGGTGCTGTCGGAAACGTCGGTCGTGACCCAGGTGCAGGCGGGAACGATCGACGCCGCCTCCGCGTTCCTGCCCGAAGCCAAGTCGCGAAACCTGCCGTACATCACGCTGCCGCCCGCCCTGGACTTTGCCAACCCGGCCGACCAGGCGCTGTACGCCCAGGTGCACAAAACATTTCCCACGGTGGGGCTGGTCACCGGCCACGCGCTCCGCGTGTGCGCCACCATCCCGCCGGGCGCGCATGCCAAGACGGGCACGCGATTTCTGGCGTACTCCCTGGGGAGCGCCGCGCGCGCGTACTGGACGCGCCTCGGGTACGAATGGGGTCCGCCGGCCTACGTCGGTCCGCAGTCGGCGGTCCCCGCCAGCGTGAAGCGTGCGCTCTCTTCGTAGGACGGGTGGACCGGGCCGGACCGGGCCGACGGGGCGCCGCGGCCAGTACACGCATCCGGGCGCTGTGGCGGCTGCGGGCCTCCTGGTGGCCCTGTTGGCCGCCCCCGGTGCTGTGCTGGCGCTGGAGGGGTGGGTGCACATTCCCGCCCTGGCCGGCGTGCCCACCGCCCGCTACCTCGGGACCTCGCTCGGGTCGGCGGGACTGGCACTGGCCATCATCGTGGGGGTGGGCACTCCGCTCGCCTGGTGGCTGACACGCCTCTCGGCGCGGGCTCAGGCCTGGGCGGAGGGTCTCTTGATCGTTCCCCTGCTTTTGCCCCCGCTGGTGCTGGGGTTGGCGCTCATCTTTTTGTTGGGACCCAACTCCGCCACCCATCTGGCGTGGACCAACGCATTTGCGGGCCTGGTGACGGCTGAGATTTACGAAGCGGCCCCCTACTTCGTCCTGGCGGCGTGGACCGCCATGCGCGCGGTGCCCACCGCCATGGTGGAGGCGGCCACCACGCTGGGCTGGAGTCCCTGGCGGCTGGTCACCCGGCTGTATCTGCCGCTCGCGGCCCCCGGCATGGCCATCGGCGCAGCCATGGCCTGGAGCCGGGCCATCGGGGCGTTTGGCGCCCCCATCGTGGTGAGCTACCACCCGGCGGGGCTGCCGGTGGGGATTTGGATCACGCTCGAGGACTTTGGCCTGCCGGCCGCGATGGCGCTGGCCCTCGTCTTGGTCGTGGCCGCGCTGCCCCTGCCGCTGTTGGCCACGGGATTGGCTCGGCATGCTGACCATTGACGTGGCTCATCCCCGCCTGTCGGAAGACCCCATCCGGGTTCGGGTGGACGCGGGCACCGTGCTGGGGGTCTACGGGCCCTCGGGCGCCGGGAAGACGACGTGGCTCCGGTTGCTGGCGGGGTTTTTACCCGCCACCGGATCAGTCGTCTTGGACGGCCAGGAGTTATTGCCGGAACCGCCGAGCCGCCGTCCGCTGGCGTATGTGCCGCAGGCCCCCAGCGTGTTTCCCCACCTCACCGTCGCCCAGCAGGTGGCTGCCAGTTGTCCGGGCGCCCCGGCCGACGATGTGGCGAACCTGTTATCCGCGCTGGACATCGCGGCCCTGGCCCCGCGCCGAGGACGGACGCTTTCCGGTGGGCAGGCTGAGCGTGTCGTGCTGGCCCGGGCTTTGCACCGCCAGCCCCCCATTCTGCTGTTGGATGAGCCCCTCTCCGCGGTCGACCCGAACACCCGGCGGCGTTGTCTGGCCCATCTTCAGCAGTGGGCGCGGGACCACCACGCACACGTGATTTGGGCCAGCCACGATTGGAGCGACCTTGATCGCTGGGCCGACGTCGTGCTGTTGCTGGTGGACGGGCGGTCAGCGGGCTTGAACACCCCCGCCACGCTGCAGCGGGAGCCGCCCACGGCCGCCGCCGCCCGGCTTTTGGGGTACCACCCCCACGCCGGACGCTTTATCCACCCAGCGCGGGCGCGCTGGACGGGCCCCGCCATTCTCATGGTGCACGGCATGGTATCTGATGTACGGGCTCGGGGCTTTGGCTGGCGCGTCACCCTCCTGCCCATCACCCCGGACGCCGACGCGAGCGATTGGCCGGTGGAGGCGTATGGCAGCGGTACGCCCCCGCGTCTGAACGAGCCGGTGTCCATCGGATTTGACACCCCGGCCTTGGAGGTGAGCCGCGATGAACCAACCGAGCGCCAACATTCGGCGCATCCGCACGCAACTGGGCCTGTCGCAGAGTGAACTCGCGCGCCGAGCGGGCATCAGTCGGCAGTCGCTCTTAACCATTGAGCAGGGGCATGTGCCGCGCGCCGACACGGCCCTCCGGCTGGCGCTGGCGCTGGGCACCACGGTCGAGCAGCTGTTTACCCCGGGAGACGGCACCTGGGCAGCCTCCCCCACGCCCTTCGCGCGGTGGACCGAGGTTGGAGGTCGCCTGATTCTGCATCCCACCACGTCGGTCCTGGCCGACGTGGCGGTACGTCAGGACGGAACGCTCGCGCCCCTACCCGAGTCCCGCCCGCCGCACCGGGTGCTCACCATCGCCGGCTGCGACCCCGTGCTCCCGCTCGTGGCCCGGCATCTGGAGCGCCAGCACCCCGGGTGGTGGTGCGACGTGCTGCCTCTGCCCAGCCTGCGGGCGCTTGCCCTGCTGCAGGCGGGCCACGTGCACGTGGCAGGCATCCACCTGTTTCACCCGAGTGGCTACAACCGGCCGCACGTGGCTCCCACGGGTACAGCGCTGCAGGGGATCCGCGCGACGGCGTTCGAGGTGGGATTCGCGGCGCGTAAGCCCCGTGCGCTCCAGGACTGGCCGTCGCTGTGGCGGGAGGGCACCGTGGCGATGGGAGCCCAGGGCGCGGAAACCGAGGCGCTGGCCCGCCGCACCGCCGCCGCCTGCCAGTTGGGGCCGCCCGCCACGGCCCTCGTCAGCCAGAGCCATGGCGAGGCAGCCCGCCTGGTGGCCGAGGGACGGGCAGACCTCACGGTCGTGCCGCGCCTCATTGCCGACATGCATGGCCTCGCGTTTCAGCCCCTCGCCCTGCAGCCGTTTGATTGGGTGGCGGCGCTTCCGCTGTTGCCTGGGGTCGACCGGCTGCTGGCGACCCTGGCCGATCCAAGCTTACAAGCGGCCCTCGGACACTTGGCCGGGTACTCCCTGGAGCTTTCTGGCCAGACGGTTTGGAACGTGGCCGCCGGGCGCGCGTGACTGCCGGTCAAGACGAGGCAAACCAAGCCACACAAATGGCGCGCCAGATCGGTGCCCAACCGAGCCGGTCTCCGGCCCTAAAAGGGCCGCTCCAGCGATCCCGGCCCACAACCGGGCTCGCGCCGACACATGGGGCAACGGTGCAGCGCTAGGTGGCCGGCCAAGCCACCCCGTCGTTCCCTCGGCGGACGCCCTCCTGACGCTCGGACGTGACCCGGCGGCGATCCTATCGGCCCACGCTCCGCGTTTTCGCCGAATGCTCCTCTGAACTTGGCCCCCGGTGGGATCGTTTCCCTCGATGGCGCGCGTGCCACCCCATTCGGTTGGCGGGGGACGAAAGGTCCGGATTCCCGTGTCCGTTAGGTTCCCGTGATCAGCGAGCGCTGGGTTCAGACGAGGTCGAACGCCGCTTGGTCGTGGATGCGGTAGACCCCAAAGTCCGAGTCGAGAGTAAACACGCGATGACAACCCGTAAACTCCGCCGCAGCGACGAGAGAGGCGTCGGCCAAACCCATCGGGGTGTCTTGGTATTTCGCCATCAGCACGTGCATGCGCGGCACAACCTCGTTAAGATCTACAACCTCTAGCCGTTCGCTCAGCACCAGCACCCAAAGGTGGTGCTGACCCGCCCACCCGCCGGCACGATGCATCAGGTACATGGCCTCGGTGAGCACCGGCCACGTAGTGACCAAGCGCCCGGACAGCGCGCCCAGCGTCTTTACCACGCGGACATGGTCCGACTCCCCGCGATCGAGAAGCGCCACCAAGGGGCCGGTATCAATCAGTGTCATGCGTCTGCCGTCGCGGTTCGGCCGCTAGAAGCTCGCTGTATGCGTTGTGCGCCATGCGCGCATGTCCGCCTTGGCTGTTGATGGCCCCAATGACGTCCTGCAGGCGGTCGGCCAGAGAGTCCCCCAACACCTCACGGCAGCGCGCCGCGACCGCACCGCGTACAAACTCCGACGCGGTCACGCCCAAGCGCTTTGCGGCCACGTTCAGATCGCGCTCCAGCGTCTCACCCAAGCGGACGCTTGTCATCGCGCCACCTCCCCCACGAATTGTATGACACATTAGTCCCATCCGCAATACGCCACAGACGACCGCCACGGGTTGCCCAGCAGAGGGGCTATCTACGGACCCGAATTGCAGGGATTTCCCGTGTCGGGTGCTCGCGTGGACGCTTCGGTCAGCGCATGCCCGGGGGTGCGCACTCCTTGACATGTCAGCGTCTGGGCTCGGGGTTGTTCGCTCGACGGGCGTGCGGGAGAGGAGTGGAGCGGCCGTTCGGCCGGCGCGCCATGCGCATCAGGTCCGCCACGCCCACCCCGCGCCGCGGGCGGTCCTGCAACCACACGCCGTTGCCCACGCGAGGGGCTTGGCGGTCGGACTCGTCTCAGCGGTGGCGACCGGGCTGTCCATTCACCCGGCGAACCGACCCTGCTCTTGCCCCAAGGGATCTCGACGCGTAAAATTTGATCAGACTTCTTTGGAACATTTGGTTGCGAAGGCGGATTCCGGCGCCTTCCGCTTGGCGGAAGGTGGCGTTTTTTTATGACATCCACGTTATGGCCCGCGTCTCGAGAATTCCATCGCCTGTTGCTGGCCGCGACCACGAGTCGCTTTGGGTCGGGTTTCTTCAACATCAGCGTCACCTGGCTCTTGTACGAGCGCACCCACTCGGTGATCCTCCTCGGGGCCCTGTGGGGCTCCTATATGGCCGTCGGCGGCCTGTTCCAAGTGGGGGTGACTCGGTACCGCCTCGAGCGCCGGAGGCCGATGGTTTGGCTCGCCGTCGCCGCAGGCATCGTCCTGCTGGCCCCGTCTCTCGCGGCATCCCTGGAGATATTCCGTGTATGGGAGCTCTGGCCGGTGTTTGTCATGGTGGGGCTCGTCATTCGACCACTCAATGCCGGGGTCCAGTCCCTGGTGCCGAACTATGTTGAACCGGACCTCCGTCGGAGCGCCAATGCCCTCCTCGTGGGCGCCACCGAGGCCGCCGCCGTCGTAGGCCCGGTGGTGGCGGGCATCGTTATCGCGCGTGGGGGGCCCCTTGGCGGACTGGAAATCGACGCCGTCGGCGTTCTGACCACGGCCGTCATCTTGGCCACTTTGCCGAGGGTGCCTCAACCGGCCATCGGTCTCGGGCCCGGACACGCTGCGATCATAGCGGCCGGAGCCCGACGGATCTGGCGTCACCGAGTGGTGCGACGGGTGGTTGCCTTGGCCGTCGTGGCGGAGTTTACCGACTCGGCGTACGCCGTGTTGTCCGTTCCCCTAGTGATCCTGGTCCTGCACCAGACCCCGGCAGGATTGGGGCTCCTGGAGGGAGCCCTGTCGGCCGGCATGGTGATCGGCAGCGGGGTGGTGCGCCACATTCCCCGGAACATCCTGATCTCCACGCGATGGTGGACCGTGGGGTTCTTCTGCGCGCTGTATGCCATCCTCACGACCGTCCCGAGCCTCTCCTGGATGATTCCCATACAGGGGGCGGCGGGAGTCACACTGGCCATCTTTCAGGTGGAGAGCCAGACACGACTGCAGGCGCTCGTGGACGGTGACGTTCTCGGAACCCTCTTGATGTGGCAGGAGGGCCTGTCCCGAGGGGGCGCCAAGTCCCTGGGGTCGATCGGCGTAGCGCTGCTGGCCGTCCAGGCGGGCATCCCCGGCGCGTTTGTGCTGTTCGGCATCCTGGGGGCCCTCGTGTCCCTATGGCCAGCTCTCGGTCTTAGGCGCCTGGACTGCCAAGCGCAAAACCTTTCGACGTGAGCAACTCGCCGCCTCGGGGCTTTCACGGTACGCTCCGCCGACCGGGGCTGCCTCCAGCGCCGAGTCGCCACGCCGCGCGGGCACCTGCGAAGGGAGCTGACTTTAGTGCTGCGCGATCGGCGGGCGCCATCGACAAGGTGTCCTGCCCAGTTGAATACGCGGCCCACGCCACGTGATGGCCTATTCTACGCAAAGGGTGCTGGCGTCCGACCTCAGGAGTCTGATGCCTCAAGAACTTTGGCGAGGGTTTGGAGCTCTCCGGCGGTCAGGTCCCGCAAGACTTCGATCCGCGCCCGTGCGGTCTGGTGGACGGTAAACTGCTCCCGCTTTCCAATGGTCACGATGATCACCTCGGCCTGTTGCACGGCATAAATGACCCGAATCCGATGGCCGGCCCGGATGGAGTATAGCCCAAACAGGTTGATCCCGGCCCGCTTGCCCAGCGGGTCACCATACTGATAGGGATCAGCTTGGACCCGCGCCAATGCGGATCGAACCTGAAGCTGAACACTATGATCCAGCTCCAGAAAGTCACGGGCGGAGGCCGGCGTAAAGAACACGTCAGTCACGCTGACGATTCTCCACGTCAGCCCAGGGAATTTTAGGTTCGCCAGCCTGCCGCCACTCTTCCAGTTGCCTCAGGGCGACGACCGTCCAGTAAAGATCTTCGGCC
>JAJYPH010000121.1 GCA_021795575.1 Bacillota bacterium | reverse complement strand
CCGAGGAGCTGTTGAACCTGGTGGGTCCGATTGAGCGGGCCAGCTGACGCCGCCGAACTTGACAGGCGAGGGAGTGCGCGGACTGGGACAGGATAAGCCGAATCACGACCCCAATGCATTTGTGGGCGCGACGGAGCAGGGCATCGGCGTGTACACGCATGCCACCGATCGGTTCAAGACGATCTCGCTGCATGCGGTGTGGCTCACGCCGCTGACGGTGGACACCGCCAGCGTCACGGCGCTGGTGCCCTCCGTGCTGCGGCGGGGCGCCCGCCGTTGGCCGGACTGGCGGTCGATGGAGATGCGCCTGGAGGAGCTTTATGGTGCCGCCTTCCGGGCGGCCGTGGAGAAGGTGGGGGACCAGCAGCTGGTGTCCTGCCATCTCGAGATTCCCGACGGTCGGTTCCTGCCCGGCCACCCCGACACGCTGTCGGCCGGCATCGAGTTTTTAAACCACGTCATGTCGGACCCGCAGCTGGTGGACGGCATGTTTCCGCCCGAGGCGGTGGCCCAGGAAAAGGAGACCATGACCCGCCGCATCCAGGGCATTATCAACGACAAGGCTCAATACGCCACCCTGCGGCTCATGCAGGTGATGGCCGAGGGGCGGCCGTTTGGCCTGTCCCGCTACGGGCGCGTGGAGGATGTGGCCACCGTCACGCCGCTGGCGGTCACCGAGCGGTACCGGGAGGTGTCGCGCCAGGCACCCCTGCTGTTCTTTGGGGTGGGGGCGCTGGACGAGGCGGCGCTGGAGCGCGCGGTGCGAGCCACCTGGCAGCCACGCCCCGCCGGTGTGGGGATGCCGCCGATGGCCCCCGTGCCGCGCCTGCACCACCGCAACCTGGTGGTGGATGAGCAGGAGGTGAACCAGGGCAAGCTCAACCTGGGCTACACGACCGGGGCGCGCCTGCCCGACGCGGACTACCCGGCGCTCATGATGTACGCGGGGATCTTAGGAGGCTTCAGCCACAGCAAGCTGTTTGTCAACGTCCGGGAAAAGGCCAGCCTCGCGTACTACGCGTATGCCCGGGTCGACGGCGTCCTGGGCCTGATGCACATTGGCGCGGGCATCGAGTTCAAGGATTTCAGCGCGGCCATGCGCATCATCGAGCAGCAGGTGGCCGATATGGCCGCGGGGCACATCACCGAGCAGGAGATGGACTTCACCCGGCGGGGATACGTGACGAGCCTCAAAACGACCGAGGATGCTCCCGGGTCCCTGATGGGGATCCAGATGCAGCGCCTCCTGATGGGCGGCGGCCTGCTGCCGGCGGATCTCATCCCGGCGCTGGAGCGCGTGACCGTCGCGGACATCACGCGGGTGGCTCGGTCCGTGTCGCTGGACACGGTGTACTTTCTGACGGCGAAAGGAGAGGGTCACGACGTCCGCCTCCCGTTATCATGATCCGCTGGTAGACGAAACGGTGGTGCGCACCACGCTGCCTTCGGGCTTGGAGGTGGTCGTGATGCCCCGGCCTGGCCAGCGCCGCACGTACGCGACGTTTGCCACGTACTACGGGTCCATCGACAGTCACTTCCGCGTGCCGACGACGGGCGCCGATCTGGAGGTGCCGGACGGTATCGCGCACTTTCTGGAACACAAAATGTTTGCCAAGCCCGAGGGCGACGTCATGGACCAGTTTGCCGCGCTGGGCGCGTCCACCAACGCCTACACGGAGTATCTGACGACCAGCTATCTTTTTTCCACCACCGACCGGGTGGCGGAGTGTCTCACCATCCTGATGGACTTGGTGCAGCGTCCGCACTTTACGGAGGAAAACGTCCACAAAGAACAGGGCATCATCGAGCAGGAGCTCAGGATGTACCTGGACATGCCTGGGGATCGTGTGCACTCCAACCTGATGCGGGCCCTTTACCAGAAGCATCCGGTGCGGCTCGACATCGGCGGCAGCGTGGCGTCCATCCGGACCATTACGCCGGATGTGCTGTACCGGTGCTACGAGACGTTTTATCATCCCAGCAACATGCTGCTGTTCGTCGTGGGCGATCTCGACCCCCAGCAGGTGATCGACCAGATTGCCGAGGCCCAGCGGGACAAGGGGCTCACCGAGAGCCAGGCGGAGATCGTCCGCTACTTGCCCGACGAGCCGGATCCGGTCGCCGAAGCGTGGGTGGAGCAGGTGATGCCCGTGTCGCTCCCCCTGGTGTCCATTGGCTACAAGGACCCGGTCGGCCGACTCGAGGGCCAAGATCTCCTGACCCGGGAAGTGGTCAGCGACGTCATGTGGGGCGTGCTGTTGGGCAAGGCGTCCCCGCTGTGGAGCCGCCTGTACGCAGAGGGACTGATTAACGACCGGTTCGGCGCGCACTACACGGCGGCCACCACCTACGCCTATTCGTCGATGGGGGGCGAGACCCCGCACCCGGAGCGACTGGCGGAGGTGCTGGCGGAAGAGCTGTCGCGTGTCGCCATTACGGCCGAGGACGTGGAGCGCCAGAAGAAAAGCCAGTGGGGTGGGTTTGCCACGCTGTTCAACAGCCCAGGCGACTTGGCGTACCAGTACAACGCGTGGCATTTTCGGGGGGTGGACCTGTTTCAGTTCTCCGACGCACTGGCGAGGGTGTCCCAGCAAGATGTGGTAGCCCGGCGCGCTGAGCATGTGCAGGCGGCCCATCGCGCGGTCTCGGTCATTCGCCCCGAGTCCGCATGACCAGGCGGCCGGTGCGACCGCTGGACGGGGGACATCTCACCATCGCGGACGTGGCCTGGCTGGCCCATCACCCGGGCCTCGCGCCCGTCTTGGACCCCTCGGCGAAAGAGCGCATGCTGGCGAGCCGCGCGGTGGTGGACCGAGCCGTGGCCACCGACCGGGTGGCCTACGGGGTCACCACGGGCTTTGGCCGGTTCAGTGACGTCGCGATTGCGGACCCGGACCGCGGCCGGCTTCAGGTGAATCTCATTGAAAGCCACAGCGCGGGCGTCGGAGAGCCCCTGCCGGCACCCGTGGCGCGGGCCATGGTGCTGCTCCGAGCCAACGCGTTGGCCAAAGGGTTCTCGGGGGCGCGGCCGGTGCTGGTCGAGCGTCTCGTGGACCTCCTGGCGCACGACATCGTGCCCGAGATTCCCCGGTTTGGGTCGGTAGGCGCCAGCGGTGATTTGGCACCGCTGGCGCATCTGGCGCTGGTGTTGACCGGCCGCGGCTTTGCCACCTGGCACGGCCAGCGGATGACCGGTGCCGAGGCCTTGGCCCGGGCTGGCCTCGCGCCGGTGGTGCTCGAGGCCAAAGAGGGCCTCGCCCTTATCAACGGCACCCAAATGATGACGGCGTACGCCGCGCTCATCGTGGCCCAGGCGGGAACCCTGCTGGACTGGGCGGACCTGGCCGCCGCGCTCACGGTGGACGTCCTGCGCGGCATTCCCGCGGCCTTCGACGAGCGGGTGGCCGCCATCCGGCCGCATCCCGGCCATGCGGTCACGGCGCGCCATCTGCGCGAGGCGCTGGAGGGCAGCCGGCTCACCACCGAGCCCGGTGAGCTCCGGGTGCAGGATGCCTACTCGCTCCGCTGCATCCCCCAAATTCACGGCGCGTCGCGCGACGCGCTCGTCCACATTGCCGCGGTGGTGGAGCGGGAGATCAACTCGGCCACCGACAATCCCCTGATTTTCGCGGATGACGACGCCGTCGTGTCAGCGGGTAACTTTCACGGGCAGCCGATGGCGCTGGTGCTGGACTACCTGGCCATTGCCCTGGCCGAGCTGGCGGACGTCAGCGAGCGGCGGATCGAGCGCCTGGTCAATCCGGCGCTGTCAGGCCTGCCCCCGTTTTTGGTGCGCGAGGGTGGCCTCAACTCGGGCTTGATGCTGGCGCAGTACACCGCGGCCGCGCTGGTGTCGCAGAACAAAGTGCTGGCCCATCCCGCCAGCGTGGACTCCATCCCCACGTCCGCCAACCAGGAGGACCATGTGTCCATGGGGTCGGTGGCGGCCGTCAAGGCGCACGACGTGCTGCGCAATGTGACTTGGGTGATTGGGGCCGAGCTCATCTGCGGCGCGCAGGCGGCCGAGCTGGTGGGGCCCGCGCGACTGGGCCACGGCACCCGTACGGCGTATGACTGGGTGCGCCAGCGCGTGGCTCCCTGGGATCAGGACCGCGTGCTGTCGCCCGACCTGGAACGGGTGGCGGCGGACTTGGTGGACGGGGTGGGCGCCGTCTAGCGATCGCCACGCTTGCGCCCGCGCGCTGGACTGAGGTGAGCTGCCGCCCGCGGAGAAACCGCGGGCCGCCCGTGGCGGCAGCGCAAACCCCGACGCCTCATCTCACGCCAGTCCCCGGCATGGTGGCCCAGGTCCGAGCCCGCCGTCAGCTGACGGCGGGGGCGCGCGTCACCACGTGGTGGACAGACGGCGTCGCCGCTGGGGAGCACCCGGGTGGGCTTGGCGGCCGCGCGTCACAGGGCCGCCGTCGCGGGCGGGCCGGACGCGGTCATGGCCTTCAGCGAGGGGTTCACGGCCAGCGCCAGGGTGGCGGCCAGGTACAGGACGGAGAAAATTAGGATGGCGCCCCACGGGCGGGCCAGCGCCGCCAGGCTGCCTGCCAGCACAGCGCCCACCGGCGTCCCGAGGGTGACCCCGGTGGTGAGGGCGCCAAACACCCGGGGCTGCAGCCGCGAAGGAACCGCCTGGTACATAGCGGTGTGGATCGCGGGGTTGAGCGGCCCAATGCCGATACTCAAGAGGCCGGTCAACAGCAACAGCGGCGCAGCCCAGGGCACCAGGGCCAGAACCCAGAAGCGCGGCGCGCCGGCGGCCAGGTATCCCCCCACAAACGTGGCGCGTCGCGGCAGCCGGTAGCCGAACCAGCCATAGAGGACGGTGCCCACGACAGCGCCCAGGCCCAGAGCCCCGCCCACCTCACCAAACAAGACGGCGCTGTGGTAGGTGCTTCGAATGAAGGCTGGCGCCAGCACCGAATACAACCCGCCATCCAGCAAGTTGGTGACCATGACCACGAGCATCAGGCTTCTCAGCATGGGGTGGTGGCGGATGAAGCGCACCCCTTCGCGGAGATGCGCCGTCGTCTCCCGCAGCGCCGTCGGCGTCAGACGCTCGGAGACGGCGACGCGGGGAATCAGGAGCAGCAGCAGGCCGGCGGAGGCCAGAAAGCTGATGCCATCCAGCACGAACAGATTGAGGGCACCCATGACCGCGATGAGGAGGCCCGCCAGGGGCGCGCCTACCAGCGTGCCGATGCGGTTCACCCCGTCCACGACCGTGTTGACCCGGTCCAGGTTGGCGTGCGCGCGGTCCGCCAGCTGGGGCACCAGTGCGGTCCGTGCGGTGTTGCCCGGCGTGGTGGACAGCCCCGCCAAAAACACCAGGGCCATCAACCCGCCAAACGGCAGCGCGTGGGCACGGTACAGTACCGGAACCGCCAGCACCACCAGGCCACTCAGCAAATCGCTCAGCACGCTCACGCGCTTTTGACCCCAGGCGTCCACCAGCACCGCGCCAGAAATCCCGGCGAGCGCCACGCCGGCGGTGGCCGCCGCGGCGGCCAAGCCGGTCAGGGCCACGCTGCCGGTGGTCTGCAGCACAAACCAGGGCAGCGCCAGCAGCATCAGGGTGTCGCCGATCCGGGACACCGCATTGGCGACGTACAGGGCATACAAAGGCAGGGCCGTCGCCTCGCGGGGAAAGTCCATGGGACGTCTCGCGCCCATAAACGTTCGCCCCCCTCTCGTACCCAGTTGCCGGCCACCGACCGGAGAGATCCGCGCTGCTGTCAGGCTGCCACGGGGGGCGGGGCGGAACATCGGTCGGAGGTACAATCCAACCGGGAAATCGGGCGCCAGGCACCCACGCCGCGTGCGATGGAGTGCTTGGCCTCAACGGGCGCTCACCGGAGGTCGCATGCCCGTCCAGAGCTCGTGTGCCCGGTCAAAGAGGTACAGTCCGATGGACACCGCTCGATGCAGCCCCCCGCCCAGATGGCGGTCCCATCAAGCCCGGTCGGGGCCGCGAGCCGGGCATCGTCGCTTTGCGCCGCGGTGACCGGGTTGCCCGGCAGGATCTCTGGGCACCCATCCCAACGAACGACGCCCAAATCATACGTGGGGTCCGACAGCAATCCGTCCGGGTCGACAAACACCAAGCCGCGGCGGGGTCCCGCGCGGGGCGCGAGGAGGCGCAGCGCATGGCCCGGATGAGGATCCCTATGCACGACGACGCACCGACTAGGTCCAACGCCTCGGCCCGCCTGTCGCCGTACGGCAGGGAGTCGGTCAGCGCCCGTTCGCTGATGGGCGGATGCCGTCGCTCATACCCCCGTCGAGGTAGCGGATCAAGGTTCGCGCCGTCTCCTCGTCGGGATGACTCCCCCCGGCAGGACCCCGAGGCACCTGCCAGGGTTTCACACAGGATGTGGATCTGAGACTCGGGGGCCCTGGTGCTGGGGTGTTCCAGCGGCTCCCACGGCATCGCCAGGACGTCGTCGTTGCGGTCAAGGGGCTTGACGCAGCTCCGGCCCTCGGCCCGCGCCAGGGTGACCGCCTGGGCGGCCGCACGTCCGTCGGCCCGCCTCACCGGGACGACGTAGGCGGCGGTTCCACCGGCGAGCGGATCGCCGATGGAACGCGGCCACTGGTGTCCCCGGTGACCGAGGGTCTCGGGCCGTCGGGTCAGCCAGATCGCGCCGGCTTGTCCCAGCTGGCCAGCCTTCAGCTGCACGTGGCGCGGAACGCCCCCCGACGGCATGACATCCGTCATCCCACCGGATCGGGTACGGGTTCCCAGGGCGGCTCCAGGCCAAAGCGGGCCCAGGCCCAGCGAATGGCGTCCAACACCGGGTCCGGCATGTCCGGCTTAGTGACGTAGTCAGCCACGCGCTTGGCTGAGTCGAGGCCGGTCCCCATGGCCGCCGCCATGCCCGCCCAGCGCATCAGTGCGACGTCGTTCAAGCCGTCGCCGATGGCCAGTACTTCATCAGATTGGATGCCGAGGCGCTGGCACGCCTGCCGCACCCCGTCCAGTTTGTCGACCCCCGGGGCGCAGACGTTCACCTCGCGGATGCCGCGGTCGGGGTGGGGGAACACCAAGGTTTCATAACCATACCCCTTGGGGCCGAAGCGCTCCAGAAACTGATCCACCTCATCGGTGCCAAACAGGAACAGCTCCAGCGGCTTTTTCTCCAGCGTGCGGGCCAAGTGGTCCACGATACGATCCTCACGCCGCTGGAAGTGCTGGCGGTGCTCGGTGGTCATGAGGTTGAACAGCACGGGTTCCCCCACGCCCAAATAGCACCGCAGCATGATGTTCCGGGTGGTGGCCCAAGCGAGCATCCGACGCGCTTCGCCCACCGGGACGCGGTTCGAGTACCACTGGTTTCGACCGCGCGTGTCGTAGACGTACGCCCCGTTGTGCGCGATGAAGGGGCCCCGCACGCCCAGGTCCCGCTGGACGCGGAGCGCCGTGCGCCAGCTGCGGCCCGTTGCGATGACCACCAGCACGCCGCGGCGCGACATGGCGGACAGGCGAGCGCCCGTCTCGGCGGTGAGCGAGCCATCGGCCTTCAGCAACGTGCCATCCAAATCCGTAACCACCATGCGAATGCGCCGCATTCCGTGCCCCCTTGCTCGACGTCCACACCGTCTGGCCATTCATTGATGCGTCGCACGCGTGGACCCATCATACATGGACCAGCCTCACGGCCGCTGGGCTGCTACGGTATGCGGCGAGAGAGCGAGCGTGCACCGGCCTCGCGGGTGGGGTGGGTGGCGCCGTCCTCAGGCCACCCCTCGGTCGACGCGCTCCAAAAACGCGAGGGACCGCAGGAGAACCAGGGCTCGCGCCTCCGGGTCATATGAGGCCAGCGAGCTGTCGGTAAACAGATGGCGGTCGCCGGGATACAAAAACAGCTCTCCCTGGCTCGCGCCGACGGTGGCCACGAGCTCCCGGGCAGCGTCCACATCTCCTTCGAGCGCGAAGAAGGGGTCGCGGTCCATACCGTGAATCTGGACGGGCACCCCGGCGGGCCACGGACCAAACGCCCACGTCCCCGTGATGGGGAGGCACGCCTCGTACAGCAGGGCGCCGCGGGCACCGGCCCGCGTCTGAGCGAAGCGCTGTGCCTGGGCGGCCCCAAACGAAAACCCCGCATACACCACGGGGGCCGGGAGCGTCGCCACGGCCCCCGTGGCCCTCGCGTTCAGCTCCGCGTCACCCAGCTGCCGCGTGAGCGCCACGCCCGCCGCGATCGTGGGCGGGCGTGCGCCATCAAACAGGTCGGGCGTGTGCACGGTGTGACCGCCCGTCCGGAGGTGGTCCGCGAAGGCCCGCATCCCGTCGGTCAGCCCCTGCACGTGATGAAACAACACCACCTCGGCCATGTCGCCACCTCCGTCGACAGTGCTCAGGGAATCCGTGGCGAACGCCCGCCCGCACAATTTGGCGGTGACAGACCGGCACCCCCACACCGGATCCCTTCCCCTGGCGCCTCAGCAGAGTCCGGCTACGCCCGCGGGTGCGACTGGGGCTGCCCGCCGTTACGAGCGGGGGCGGCAGGTCACCACCGGGCTTCGGCGGTAAAGAAATTCATCAGGTTGGGGTTGCTCATGGTGGATCGGGCGTCGCGCCGCATTTCGAGATGCTCGTGCACGGCCTGCAGATGACTGACCTCGGCGGCCGAAATGGTTTCGCCCTGATGCTTTAAGTGACCGGTCGCCGTCAGGTAGTTGATCCAATCCAGGATGTTCTCGCGACAGGCGTCCGGATGAACACCCGCGCTGTCGGCCGTTTTCTGGACCAGGGTCTCCGCGTCGGTCCCTTGATGGTGGTGAATGAGCTGCTGAAGAAAGTGATGCTTCAGGGTCTTTTCGTCCACGACAGTGCCTCCCCAACGTCGGAATCCAATCGCTGCAGGTTCGGGGATCCGGGGAACTCCCTGGTCGAACGGATTATACCACAATTCCGAATTTTGCTGGGCGGGTTTAGGACCGAGAGTTGGGTCGCGGGAACGCCGGGGAGGTCAGAAGAGGCGGAGTCTGGGCGCTACCGTATGAACGGCCTGGAGACAGGCCCCGGGACGCGGACCGGTCGCCTCGGCCCTTGACACGCTGAACTAACCGGTTAGTATTGCCATCATGGACAAATCGCTTTTGAGTACGCGGGACCGTGTGACGGCCGCTGCGGCTGATCTGTTTTACGCCGAGGGCATCACGGCGTCGGGGGTGGACGCCATCGCCCGGTATGCGGCGGTGGCCAAGCCCACTCTCTACAGCCACTTTCGCTCCAAGGCGGACTTGGTGGTGGCCGCACTGGCCGGGCAGCATCGCGCACGTGAGCAGATGATAGAGCGCTGGCTGGAGCGGGCCGCGGCGCCGCCCGCCGACCGTCTGCTGGCCGTGTTCGATTGGCTGGAAGCCTGGTCGGGCGAGGCGGGCGGTCGCGGGTGTCCCTTTCTGAACGCCGCGGCCGAATTGGTGGGTCCCCAGTATGAGGCGGCGCGGGATGTGGTCCAGCAGCACAAGGCGTGGTGGCTGGCCCTCCTGGCCGGGCTGGCGCGGGACGCCGGCGCCCCCAACCCCGACACCCTGGCTCAGGAGCTGCTCTTGCTAATGGACGGCGCCAACGCCCGCGTCCTGGTGACCGGTGATCCCTCGATGGTGGCGATCGCGCGCGGCATGGCCACCCGCTTGGTGGGCGAGTCCCTCGGACTGGCGTCAGCGGTCCCGGGCGACGACCCGGCGGGGGCTTCCGGCGCATGACGCCGGCATCTGGCGGAGTGCCACGACCGGCCCCTCTCTGGAGCGCGGCGGGTTTGGCGGCAGGACCGCTGGTGGCACTAGGATTTGCGCGGTTTGCCTACGCGTTGGTGCTGCCGGCCATGGTTCGCCAGCTCGGATGGTCGCTGGCCACGGCCGGGGCCATGAACACCGCGAACGGTCTGGGCTATCTCTTGGGAGCACTGGCGGCCGCGCCCCTCGGTCGGCGATGGGGACTGGGCCGTGTGTTCCTGGTGAGCATGGGGGTCACGGTGGTGGCCGTTCTCGGGACGGGCGCCACCAGCAGCACGCTGCTGCTGGCCGTGGGTCGGCTGGTGAGTGGCGTGGGCGGCGGCGTCGTGTTTGTGGTGGGTGGGGGACTGGTCGCCCAAGCGAGCGAGACGGATGCGCCCCGCCGCGCCGGTCTGCTGCTGGGAACATACTTCGGCGGGGCGGGTGGGGGTATTGTGGTGTCGGCCTGGCTGGTGCCGCAAATCCTCGCGACGTGGGCACCCGGCCTCGCGTGGCGCGTGGCCTGGGAAGCCCTGGGGGTGGTCGGGGTCGTGGCACTCGCGGTGGCCGTGCCGGCAGTGCGCCGCCTGGCTCCTCTGGCCCGGGCACCGGAGCCACGGGCCGGCGAGCCCCGGGGGCGCACGCCGCTTAAGATGCTCCGGCCGCTGTTGGTGGCGTATGGAGCGTACGGACTGGGTTACATTGTATATATGACCTTCGTGGTGGCCCTGCTGGAGCACCATGGAGCAGGAAGCCGGGAAATCACCTGGTTTTGGACCACGCTGGGTGCGACGGCCGCACTGTCCGGGTTTCTATGGGGCGGCGTGCTGGGCAGGGCGCCCGGGGGCCGCGGTGTCGCGGCAGCCCTGTTGGTCGTGCTGGCCGGCACCGTGATGCCGTTGTGGTCATCCGCCGCCATCTGGGCTCTCTTGTCCGCGCTGCTGTTCGGCTCCGCCTTTCTGGCCGTCGTGGCGGCGGTGACCAGCGTGGCGCGTCGCAACCTCCCCGCCGAGGGCTGGACGGCAGCCCTCGGGGCCCTCACCGTCATGTTTGGCGTGGGCCAGAGCATCGGACCGGTTGCCGCCGGTCTCCTGGCACCGACGGCGGCCGGAATCCAGAGCGGGCTGCTTGTCAGTGCCCTGGTTCTCGCCCTCGCCGCCGCCATCGCGTGGACACAGCGGGACGCGGGCCCGACCGGGCCCCGCCCCGTGGACCGGGCGAGTGACCCACTCTTCGAGAAGGGGTGAAGCCCATGAAGGCGTCGTTGCAACCAGGCATTCGGCACGTGA
>JAJYPH010000120.1 GCA_021795575.1 Bacillota bacterium | reverse complement strand
TGGCACCAGCAGTATCGCGAACGGGGGACAGGGCTATGGGAATGTCAGGCGGAATGGCGGGCATGCACGCGATCTTTGCACAGCGCCGGGCGGAGGAATATTTGGCGGATGGGCGTCCAAGCTGGGACACCGCGCGCCGACTCGGGCGCCTTCTGGCCGGTCATCGGCGCGCGCTGGCGCTGGCGCTGGCGTTTACGGTGGTGGGCGTGCTCTTAGGGCTCATCCCCCCGTTGCTGATGCGGGCGATTATCGACCAAGCCATCCTGCGCCACGATTTTCACCTGCTGGTGTGGCTCGCGGGCGCACTGCTGCTGATTCCCGCCATGGCGGCGGTGGTGTCCGTGGGCCAGAACTACTTGAACGCGGTCGTGTCCCAGGCGCTGATCCACGATCTGCGCACCGCCCTGTACGACCACGGGCAGTTGTTGGGCATTCGTTTCTTCACCAAGACGCCGGCCGGTCAGATCCACTCCCGCCTGGTCAACGACCTGAACGCCGTCCAGGGGGTCTTGAACCAAACGCTGACCGGCTTGTTTGTCAACGCGCTGACGATTTCCCTGACGCTCACCATCATGTTCGTCATCAACTGGCCGCTCGCCATCCTGGCCATACTGATCCTGCCCGGGTTTGTGTTTCCGGTCATGGCGTTTGGCCGCCGCAGCTACGACGCCATGGGCCGCACCCAGGAAGCCCTCTCGGACGTGACCGCCCACTTGGAGGAGACGCTGACGCTGTCGGGGACGATCGTGGTGCGGTCGTTCGGAGCCCGCCCCCGCGAGTCGGCGCGGTTCCATGCGCTGTCGGCGGAGGTGCAGCGCCGCCAGGTGCGCCAAAGCATGGTGGGCCAGTGGCTCATGATGGTGGTGCGCGCCCTGTCGGCGGTTGGCCCCGCGCTGCTGTATGGGTACGGCGGGTACCTCATCATCCGGGGTCAGCTGCAGCTGGGCACGGTGGTCGCGTTTGCCACTTATCTGGTGCAGCTGTACGGACCCGCCTCGGCGCTGGCCGGGGCCAACAGCACGCTCATGGGGGGCCTGGCCCTGTTTGACCGGATTTTTCGGTTTCTCGACCTGCCGCTCGAAGTGGCTGAGCCATCGGCGCCCGCCGCTCTCCCGAACGTCGGCACCAGCCTCGGATACCCCGTGGCCTTCGACGGCGTGGAGTTTGCGTATCAGAGCGGAGAGCCCGTGCTGCACAACCTATCCTTCACCGCAGAGGCGGGGCACCTGACGGCAATCGTGGGGCCGAGTGGCGCGGGCAAAAGCACCGTCCTGGCGCTGGGCGCCCGGTTCTACGACCCGGACCAAGGGTCGGTGCGGGTAAGCGGTGTCCCCTTGAACACCGTGAGCGACCCCGAGCTGCGCCGAATCATGGGTGTGGTGACGCAGGAGTTGTTCCTGTTCCACACCACGCTCGCGGACAACGTGCGGTACGGCCGCCCTGACGCCAGCCACCAAGAGGTGCACGACGCCGTGGCGGCGGCGCAGCTCGGCGATCTGGTGGCTTCGCTGCCCGCCGGGCTGGAGACCATCGTCGGCGAAAGGGGCTATCGGTTGTCCGGCGGCGAAAAGCAGCGGGTGGCGATTGCGCGCGCCATCCTGCAGAACCCGCGGGTGCTCTGGCTGGATGAAGCGACCAGCTCCCTTGACAGTCACGCCGAGCGCCTCATCCAGGAAGCGTTGACCCGTCTGTTTCGCGGGCGCACGGTGGTCGCCATCGCGCACCGGCTGTCCACCGTGCTGGCCGCCGACCAAATTGTGGTCATGGACCACGGCGTCATTGTGGAGCGAGGGCGCCATCGCGAACTGCTGGCGGCCGACGGACTGTATGCCCAGCTCTATCACGAGCAGTTTGATCCCGACCGGGTGATGGCGACTCGTGCACCCGCGTCAGCCGTCTGAGGTCGTCTGGTCCCCCAAGAGGGGGGCGAGCGGACCGGCGACTCAACACCGGACCCCCAAGTCAGGCGGGCGGGGCGTGCGAGGGTCGTGGACGGCCACCCGCTGCCCGGTGGGCGTGCTCAGGACGACGGTCCGTCTCAGTCCTGGAGCGGACAGATCGCGCCGGGGGATCGACCGGCACACGGGCTCCCTGACTGGCCACGAACGTCCGATGGAAACGGCTGATGGAAACGTCCGACAGCACCAAACCTCGGCGCATCGTGCCGAGTTTGGATTCGTAGGGGCTTGCGATCTGGTCACCGTCACCCGAGGGGGGCTTGGGGCGGCCCCCCTCGCGCCGGACTCAGCGATCGGCCAGGAGCTCGTCCAACCGAGACCCGGGGTCCGCGCGCAGCATCCAGATGCCTACCAGCAGGAGGTACAGCCAAGCCATCAGGGACATCCCGCGTCCAAACGAATACAGAGCAAACTGGACATGCCCCGCCAGCGGCTTCGGGTCGATGCCAAACGGCAGCGCCGTCAGACCCGACAGGAAGAACATGAACATGTTGTAGCCGGTGAACAGGACCGGAATCAGGTAGTACCGCCGCAGGCCAAGCAGGTACACGACCGCGATGAGGCTGTAGGCCGCCGTTTCGATGTCGATCCAGTAGGACACGATCGGCGTCGCGCCAGGGCTCGCAAACAGGTGCGCGGCGACATTGATGACCGCCAGCAAAGCCAGCGACAGACGCCAGCCCTGCATGCGGCGCTTCGAAGTTGTCGCGATGGGTGGCGATGACGGGCCACCCGCTGTATGAAGCGTTTCCGCAGCCATGGTATTCCCTCCCCATCTCTTCGAACGCTATCCTCTGGGACCTGGAATCCATGGGCATCGTCGCACGCCGCATTTCGGGCGCCCAGCATCGGACGTCGCGAAAATTGTAAGCGGAGGAACCCATGCCCAGCTGCGGTTTGCCCCGGCGGGGGGGACAATGGCTCCGTTTACGAGGACCATTGGCGGCTTCGCGCGCGCTCTTAGTGCCGACCGGCTTGGATCCCGCCCCGGTTTGACAGGTCCGGAGGGGTGAACCGGGCCACGTGCCGACAACGCCCCGTCGCTGGGCCAGTTGGCCACTCACGGGAGCGTCCATAGGGCGTGCGCGGTAAGCCCGATTCGGGGCATAGCCATTTTGTGGACAATTGCCGTCCGCGTCCGTCTCCCGACCGCTATACCAGCTCGTGCGACCGGGACCGCATCGAGCGCCGCGGGTCGCGCGCGCGTGTTTGTCACGGACCCGCTGGCCGCGCTCACCACAGGTTTTTACGACAGAAGCAAAAACCGGCATTCGTGTGGGGATGATTTCTCGGTGTCGCAGTAGAATCAAGGGGGAGAATGACCAAGGGTATTTCCTACGCCCGGTCCATGCAGCCGAGGCCAGGGGGTCAAGTGAATGCGCGCGACGGTGTCGCTGGTGTTGGCCTTGGTGTTTACGGCGGGGGTTTTGTTCGTGACTGGGGTGGGCGTCGGGCCACTGCCCCCGCTGGGTCCCACCTTCAATCCGGCAACCGGGGTGTGGACCATGGCGCAGGGCGCTCACAAACCCACCGCGGAGACGCTGTCCGTCCCAGGTCTGGAGCATCCGGTGACGGTGACCTTCGACGCCCAAGGGACCCCTTACATCCATGCCGCCACCACGCATGATCTGTTTGTGGCCATGGGCTATCTGCAGGCGCAGAACCGGCTCTTCGAGATGGACCTGCTGCGCCGCGAAGGCGAAGGGCTGCTGTCGGCCATCGTGGGGCGCGCGGCGCTCAGCTCCGACCGCTTCGAGTTGCAGCTGGGCCTCCTGCGGACGGCGCGCGCCAATTGGACCGCGCTCGGACCCACCAGTCGGGCGCGCCGCGCCCTGCTGGCGTTTTCCACCGGCGTCAACGACGTGATCCGCCAAGACGAGCGCGCCGGCACGCTGCCCGTGTTTTTCAAACTCTTGGGCTACCGGCCGGCTCCCTGGACGCCCATCGACAGCCTGGTCGTGCAGGGCGTGTTGAATCAGGACCTGAGCTATACCACGGCCCCCATCGAATACCACCTGCTGGTCCATTCCCTGGGGTACACCCGCGCGATGGCGTTCTTCCCCATCAACCCCGCCAACGTCCAGCATCCCTACGACACCGGACCCTACGTGAAGGCACCGCTCCAGTCCATGCCATCCCAAACCGTCGTCCAAACCCCGTTTGACCTCCGTGGCGGCATCCCCACCGGGGCGCTGACCGGGGTGGCCGAGGCCACCTCCGCCGGCAGCCTGGCGTCCAGCCGCGCCGCGTCCAGCGTGCTGGGGGACATTTCCGCGCTGGCGGCGTCGTTCCGACACAGCTTCGGCGCCAGCAACAACTGGGCGGTCATGGGCAACAAGACCGCCAGCGGCTACGCCATGCTGGCTGGCGACCCGCACCTCACGCAGACGCTGCCCTCGGTGTGGTACCAGCTGGCGGGGATGGCGCCGGGATACAACTTCTCCGGTGTGTCCATCCCCGGCACGCCCGCCATCCTCATCGGATACAACGCCAACATCGCCTGGAGCCTCACTGACGGGGAAAACCAGGCCACCTTCTTCTACCGGGAGCAAACCAGCCCCGCCCACCCCAACCAGTACTTTTGGGACGGCGCGTGGCATGCCATGAACGTGGTGCACTACACCATCCCGGTCAAGGGGGGCGCCTCGGTTCCCCTCACCGTGCGGCTCACAGTGCATGGACCGCTCATGACGCAATCCGGCGAAACGCTGGCCGTGGATTGGATCGGGGCGCTGCCCTCGCCCGACGTCGGCACCGCGCTGGCCATCATGCGGTCCGCCAACTTCTCCCAATTTCGCGCCGCCTTAAGCCAATGGCGCAGCCCGACCATGAACTTCATCTATGCGGATCGCCGCGGCAACGTGGGCCTCATTTCGGCGGGCGATTACGCCCAAGTGGCCCATGGGCAGCCCTGGATGGTGCTGTCAGGAACCGGGGCGGAGGACATCGTGGGCACCATCCCGTACAGTGCGGTGCCGCAGGCGTACGACCCCCAGACGGGCTTTGTCTTTTCGGCGAACCAGCGGATGGTGTCGGCCTCCTATCCGTACTACATCGGCACATCCCTGGACTTTTTCACCAATGGCTTTCGCGCCAACAAAATCTATGCCACGCTGGCGCCCGCCTCGCATCTGACGGTCAGCAGCTTCACGCGCCTGCAAAACAACACCCAGGATGTGATGGCGGCGGCGGTGATGCCGCACCTCCTGTCCGCCCTACAGGGCCAGACGCTCTCGCCGACGGAGCAGGACGCCGCCGCCCTGCTCCACGGCTGGCAAGGCAACATGTCTGCCCAATCGCCTCAGGCCACCATATGGTGGTTCTTTTTGGGCCACTATCTCACGGACACCTTCGGGCCCTGGTGGCAAGCCAGCCATGTGCCGGTGAGCCAGGATGTCAACCTCCAGATTTCGGCCACGTCGGAAGTGGGCACGCCGCTGGTGGAGGATCTGGCCGCGTGGACCACGTCCGACCCAGGCAATCCGGCCTTCTCTCCCCCGGGCGGTCCGCACCGCACGGCCAGTCAGGTGATGGTGGCCGCCTTTCGCCAAACCGTGGCGCAACTGACCAGCCGACTGGGCCCTCATCCCTCCCGCTGGGCCTGGCAGCGCGTCCACTTTCGCGAGTTTTCCTCGCTGGCGCAGGTCAAGGCGCTGGGCTACGGCCCCCGCGGGTCCAGCGGGGACGCCTGGACCGTGGACGCGGCCGATGGGGGCCTCGTGTCTCATGCCGGGCCCAGCTGGCGCATGATCGTCGCGTTTGCCGGCCCCCAGGCGCTGCCGGCCGCCTGGGGGGTTTACCCGGGCGGCCAGAGCGAGAACCCTGTGTCGCCTCTTTACAAGGATCAGATTGCGGCCTGGTGGACGGGCCATTACTATCCCATGCACACGGTCAGCCAGGAGGCGGCCCAAGGAGCCCAGTGGACCCTCGCACCCTGAGCAAGGCAAAAGGTGGTGACCCGGTGGATCTCGAGGTAGATCAACGGACGGATCGCTGGACGCGGCCCTGGCACACCCACCAGGTCGTGTTGGGTCTGGTCGGGGCCACCCTGGCGGTGTGGGGGCTTACGGCCCTGGGCGTGTGGGTGGCTCCTCTTGTCGTCGCGTTCCTGTGGGCCCTGGGGGTGCCGGGCACCTTTCGCCAATACGGCGGCGCGCTCCTGCTTGGCGCGGGCGGCTATCTGCTGCCGCTCGCCATTGCGACACCAACGGTGCCCGTGGGGCGCACGTCCCAGGTGGTGGCCAGCATCATGGGATTCGGCACACACGGCACCGGACTCTTGGTATGGCTCCTGACCGCCATCACGGCCGCGCTGCTGGCCGTCGCCGGTGCGTGGGTGGGCCATGCCAGCCGTCAGCTGGTGCTGGCTCGCAGCACCCACCCGGACCAGGCCCACCACAGCGCGTCGGGGTCCTGACTGGGAGCGGGTCGCTAAGCCCGGGAGACCACACTTGCACGAGGCGCCATTACAACGGGGGCTGGCGCCTGGGGGGAAAACGGTCGCGTCGGCACACCTCGACCTGGTCCGCGACAAGCGAAGGCCGCTTGAGCTTGGGTCGCATCGCGAGTCCGCGGTAGAAGGCGCCGACTGGAAGATTTCCCTCGTGGGCAATCTCGGCGGGCCGGGAGGGCCCCTGCATGCCGGGCGGCATGAGGTTTGTCGGACCGCTGACTTGAACCGGATGCACCGGTCGGTGTGCTCCGCCGGAAGGACTCGGTCGCTCTCCACGCCCACAAGAAGGAGTTGAAACCCGTCTGCGTGATGCATTGCGGTGGCTTCCAGGAGGATTGAGCATGGTGATCGTCACGAGCAAGGGCCAGGTGACCCTGCCGACAGCGGTGCGGGATGCGCTCGGCCTGACCGCCGGCTCTCAGCTCACCTTTGACGTTCGCGATCATCAGGTGACGCCGCGGCGCGTGATCCCCGATGAGAACTTCGCCAAGTGGCAGGGGGTCTTGAAGGGGATGCTGTCGGAGGGCGAGACGGTCGATGAGCGGCTCGGGGACGATCTGGTATCATAACCACGGCCATCGACAGCAGCATTCTATTGGACATTCTCGTCACGGACCGCTTCGCATTGGATTCCCCGGTCGCAGGGCCTGCAGGGTCGGGGAATGTTGACTTCTCATCGTTTGCGAGTGTACCGCGACCAGGGACGTCAGGGTCTGTCCAAATTCCCGGGTTCACCATACCAATCCCTGTGGGAGGCTAGATCCTGATGGCCACGTGGGACGTCCGGGTTGTCGCCGGACCCGATCAGGACGACGCCTTAATCGCCGAGATTTACGCCATCAAACAGGCCACGATGTCCGAGTCACCCGAGCCCATGGACCTCCTCCCGCTGACGCAGGAAAGAGCCATGCGCCACATTCAAGACGACCAATTTCGGTGGCTTTCCATCCTTGTGCGCGACAACGCGGGCACCCTCGCTGGCGTCGCAGACTGCAGCCTCCTCACCGGGGCACACCAGCTTCAATGTGCCCTGCGCGTACTGCCGCCATATCGGCGCCGCGGAGTGGGCCGGTGCCTTGTCTCAGAAGCCGCACGCATCGCCCGCGCCGAAGGTCGCCCGTGGTTGCAAGGCACAACCGCCGACCACTTCGGACCGGCCACCGCTTTTTGCGAAGGGTTGGGGGCGAAGGCGGGGCTCACGATCCGTAACAGCCGCCTGGATCTCCATGCCGTAGATGCCGGCACGCTGCACCGGTGGGTTGACGCGGCTCAGCAGCCATCGTGCTCGCTCGTGTGGCTGGACAATCAGACGCCGGACCAGTGGCTGCCTGAGGTCGCCCGCGTTATGCGGGTGATGAACACCGCTCCCACCGGGGACCTGGAATCCACAGAGGTGCCGTGGACTGAAGCGCTGGTCAAATCTAGCGAAGACTACCTTGCCCAAGTGGGACTCGAGCGGTGGGCGTGCTATATCCGCGACAACCACACCGGCCATCTCGTGGGCGTCCATGACGTGCTCTTGTGGTCCAGGGCGTCTTTCGCCGTTCAAAACACAGCGGTGGCTCCCAGTCATCGAGGCCGAGGGCTCGGCAAGTGGCTGAAGGCGGCCATGATCTTGCGCGTTCGCCAAGAACGTCCCCAGGCGCGCTGGATGTTTACGTTAAACGCCCACGCCAACGCTGGGATGCTGGCCATCAACGACCAGCTGGGGTTCGCCCCGGTCCCCCCTGGCATGGTCGCATGGCAGGTGCGCGTGGAGCGACTTCGCGCCTACCCTTGAGCTGAGCGGCCTCCCGCCCCATGCGCCGTACCGCGGAAACGTAGGGCATGCCGCGCTGTCGGCAGCGGTGCTGGTGAGATCAGGAGCCACCAGACGTACGGCGTGCACGCCACCCAAGGGAATCGGCAGGGGAACCGCCAACGTAACGTCTGTAGACCACGTCCCTATCTCAGCGGAGCGGGCCAGGGCGAATGGCGGGTCCGCCACCACCGCCCCGCCCCCGCCTCTGCGCCGGATCGTGCTGCATGAGGATCGTCGCGCTTGGCAGCACCACGTGACCCGCCGCCTCTCCGTTTTTGGCGGCCGCCCCGCCCACAACCAGTACGAAGCTACGGGCAGCACGTCAGCACCCCCAGCGTCGCCAAGCCCTGCCGCCCCATGACGGCGGACTCCCGTACCCGCCGGTACAGATGAGCCGGCCCGTCGCGACATGGTGGCCCGCCGATAGCCTGCGCCGTGCCAGGCACCATCGGGCCCCACCCCTGTGCTGGTGGTTTGGCACCGCGGGAGGACTCACCGATCTGGCGGTCGGTCAAGCCTGGCCTGTGCTTGCGCGGCCACGCGTCGCATCCGGACCATGAGGGCGGCCGACGGCACCACCCCGCCGGACATGTAGGTGGACAGGCGCGGCCGGGAGGTGCCAACCCGGCGCGCGAAATCCTGCTGGTGCAGGCCGGACCGTGCCACGAGGTCGCGGATCTCACCCGCAACCTGCTCGCGCTCGGCGTCGGCGGATTCCTGGCGGGCCCGGTCGATGACGGACCGCAGGAGCTCGCTGGTGCCGTAGGGCCGGCATAACGCGATCGCCTCGAGGACCTGCTGGGCGACGGGTCCCCAGGGGTCGGCGCGGATCGCGGCAGCCAGTCTTCGCCAGTCGGGCAGGGTGCCGCGCTCGACCGCTGTCAGGATGCCCTCGAACGGCCAGGTCTCGACGGGGGCAGCAACAGAGGCGGTGATGTTCCGGAATCGCAGCGCGCTCATCGGGTCATCTCCACCGCGAGGGAGCGGCACACCTCGGTGACGTTCTCCCAGGTCGTCCAGCGCGCATCAAGCTCCTTGTAGCGGCCGAGCTGCCGGATCGTTCGCTGGTCCGCTGGGCGAGGATCGGCCAGCTGACGGGCAAGCTGCGTCGCGACGCCCGCCGCGTCAGGGCCGCGCTGATCCGAGTAGTACAGGTCGATGCGGGCGAGGACCTGGGCGGCATGCGAGATGTCGTAGCGGTCGGACAGGGCGGCGACATCGAGATAGTCCCGGACCTGGTTGCGGCGGACGATGAGGTACCCCTTGATCCGCAGGATCTCGTCCGGCGTGGGCACGCGCAGCACCTGCCCGGATGGCAGTTCGACCTCCGTGACCTCAAGCGGCCTGTTGCGGATAAGCTGCCGGACGCCCGACTCAATGCCACCGAGTTCGCCGAGGATGATCTTGCCCGGGGCGACCCTGTTGGTTACCCATCCCTCGGTGGCCTCTATGGCCTCCAGGATGGCGTCAAAGCCCCTGTTGAGGTCTGCCACCACGTGGTCATGGTCGAGTGACGTGCGATGACTGCCCCACAGCGCCGCAGCCGATCCCCCAACCAGGATGGCATCCGGGACCACCGCCTGAAGCCGTGCCGCCGACTCCAGCACGCGTACCAACTCGGGACGGTCCCGTCCTGGGGCTATCTCCCGGGTCTCCGACATTGAGCCACTCCCTCTCTGACCCGCCCTTTCATCGTATCATATCCGATACGCCGGCGAAAGCTGATGACGCCGCGGTCCTATCCGTCGCGGCCACGCACCTTATGGGATGTCCAGCGGCGCGGACGTTACAGGCATGCCCAGATCACCAGTCTCAACGGTACGACCGTCCCCAGCGATGCGGCGGGGCGGCCGGGGAAACCTTGGTCATCCAATCACCCGACTACGCCGCTTCGGAGACGGCCCTGGTCAGCAAGACGCATCCGGTCCTCCGCTAGCCAGCACGGCGCGGAGCTGGTTCAGCCATGCTGTGCGCAGCTGGCGCCCGTTGGGGAATTGGTCCCCTCGATCCCACCGCCACGTCGTGATCATGGCCAACACCAGAATCCGGCACTGCCGAAGCAGGTCTCGGTCGATCCCAGGATAGTGCTGGCCCACTTCGTCAGGCGCATGGGCGACGTCAAACTCGACCGGACCGCGACAACCCGTCTCGAGATCGATGAATCGGGGGCCCTTCGTCGTGATCAGCAGGTTTCCCGGATGCGGCTCACCGTGCAACAGTTGATCCAGAGCGCCCCGGTCCCGGATGGCGCGGGTCAGACGTCGCAACGTGTCGTCGAGGAGCTCCCGATCGGCCTCCGCGAGCGCCGGCGTGCGGTCGCGGCTGCGAAGGAGGTGCCGGGCGTCTTCGACGCGGTCCGTGAAGTGCGGCGTGGGGAGGTCGACCGTCCGCATGCCGGCATGCAGTCTCTCGAGCGCGTGTGCATAGTCCGCTGGGGAGATCTCATCTGGCGTCGCCCGCTCATAGTACGTCCAAAACGTGACCACGAAGCCGCCGCCTTCATAGGGACGGGGCGGCACGCGCGGGTCAAGAACGGCCACGGGGCAGCCGGATGCGGCCAGGCGCTCCGCCAGCTCCACTTCGAACGAAGCGATCTGATCCGCCGCGGGCGCCACTCGCGCCACCACGTCAAGGGGTAGAAGACGGAGGGTGAGCTTGTTGGAGTTGTGGAGAACGACCACATCGTCAATGGCCAGGTGCAGCGATGAGGCAATGCCCATAGCCGCCGTCCTCGCCCGCTTGACATCAGAGGCGTGCACCGTGGCCGATCTCCTCTCTCCAGAGGCGCGTCCGTTCCTACGCTTCCGTCACTCTGTCTGGAGCGCCGCTCGCCGACGGGCTGGCCGCGTGGACGCAGGACACCGCCCCATAGGATGGGCGACTGACTGATTGATCGCAACCCG
>JAJYPH010000119.1 GCA_021795575.1 Bacillota bacterium | reverse complement strand
CCTGGCTGTCGAACGAGTGCCGGATGCCGTCGCGCACGTAGCGGAAGGCGGCGGCGGCCTGGGTTTCCACGCTTGGCGCGGCCTCACGAAATTCGGCCAGCTTCGCCACCACGCGCGGGTCATGGAAGTCTGCCACCTCCGTGCTTTCCAAGAAGCCCTCCAACGGGCCGCGCTCGATCACCAGGGACCCTCCCGTACCCATCCGACACCACATCCTTTCGGCACCCGTGCGATCCGCATCGGCATCCGCCTCACCGCATCACCCGAAACTCCCGGGAAGCCGCTGCCGCTACGGCCAATATCGCCAATATCGCCAATATCGTGGAGAGGATCCCTCGGGATGGTGACGCCCGTCACCGGGCCGCGGCTTCGGCCCCTTCAACCTCATTGTGATGTCCCTCACGGCGGAGTGCCGTCCCGCGCAGTTCAATGCAGGGGTCACAGGGCGGCGGGCGTGCACCGCGGCCAGGACGTTTGAGAGAGGGCGTTTGAGAGTTGGAGGACGAATTCGACGGAGAGGAGCATCGGGGCATGACCAACGAGCAAGTGGCGAACGCCATGCGCGCTCACCACGCATCCATGGTGGAGGAGGTGCGCCAGCGCACCGAGGAACTTTGGAGGACGGCAACAGACTGGGGGCACGCGCGCCACGCCTTGGCGCGCTACCTGCAGGACGAGATCTTGCCGCATGCGCGCGCGGAAGAGGGCACCGTTTACGCCAGGGGCCAGCAGATCCCGGCACTGGCCGGGCTGGTGCGGTCCATGCGGTACGAGCACGAGGTCATCGGCCATCTCACCCATCGCTTGGAGCAGGCGTTCGATTGGCACGCGGCCGCCGACGTGGCCAGCCGCGTGGCTGAACTGTTCGCCGTACACGCGGGCAAGGAAGACCGCTTCATCATCGCGGAACTGGAGGCGTCCCCCGACGCGAACCTGGAGGACATTTTGGGCGGACTCCGGGAAGAGCTTGCGGGAGAGACCCACCCTCCAGCCTAACGTTCGCCGCCGGGCATGCGGCTCGCCGCCCGCCCGGCTGTCCCGCGAAACCTCGGGGCGGTTCCGAGGCCGCCCCGGCGCAGAACGCGGTGCCACGCGCAAGCCTCCGCCCTGCATGCTCATCCACGTCGTCGGAAGCGAGTCGGCCCGCTACAACGCCCCCCACTGGGCACCCGGTCCTCCCACACCCCAATTCAGCACCGCGATGCCGGCCGCCGTCCAAGACTCCATCACGGCGGCCCAAGCGCCGCGGTTTGGCAGCAGGGCGACACTGCAATCTCCGCCGCCGGCGCCAGACGGCTTGGCCACCCCTCCCTGGCGCGCTGCCAGGTGATGCATGCGTCGAGCCGCCGGGCCCTCCATCACCAAGCCCACGTCGTCGCCCAATGCGCAGAGCAGCCGTCGTGAGCTGGCTAGATTCGCTATGCTGGCCTCTACCTGGCCCCCTTCCCAATGCTGGACGAAGGATTGCACCGTGGTGCGACTCCGGCGCAGGAACCGGCGAAAGGCGGCCGGATGCGCGCTCTGCCACCCCTGCACCCGCGCCACCCGGGGACCCGTGGTGATGGATGTGCCGCTGAACCCCACCAGGAGGTGGTCGGCCGCAGGGGCCGACAGCCCTCGGATGTCGAGGTGCGGCCACGCGCCACCAACCACCATGCTCGGCGGCGCGGTCGCCGCCGACGTCATCCAGGCCGGTCCGGGCGATGCGTACCACGTCCAGCCGCCATACACGGCGGCGGCCACGTCGATTCCCGATCCCCCGCCCTGCGCCCCGAAGTGCGCCTGCGCCGCCAGCTTGAACAGCACCAACCGGTCGCCCTCGAGCGCTTGAGGAGCGGCCGACGCCAGCACCGCCGCCACGACGGCCACGGCCACGGCGGCACTGGATCCGAGCCCATACTTCCCGTGCCGGCGGTCCAAGTCACTGCGAATGCTCAGCGAGAACGGGGACAGGGCCATCCCCATCGTTTGGAGGTAGCTCGTGACGGTTTGGAGCGCGGCGTCCACCACCCCGCCAGGCCGCGGCTGCTGCGCGCCCAGCGTCGGGGTCCACCATGCGTCCGTCCGGGCGCGGGAGCACCCCGGACGTTGGGGAAATAGGTCGACGCGCACGCCCCGGTCCACCGCCGCCACGACGCCGGGTTCGCCGCCCGTGAGGACCGCGTATTCGCCCAGGATCACCAGTTTACCGGGTGCCCACGCGGTGATGCACCGCATCACGCCACTCCCCTCGCCCTCCCCCGGATCCCTACTCCGCGCCGGGACCCGGCCTCCCCGGCACCAGCGCCGCCGGGTGGATCCGCTCCCGAAGATGGCGCGCCACCTCACGGGCCTCTTCGGGAGGGCACAGCACGACGGGGTTGGGACCGGCATCCAGTGTGCAGTACGCCGTGAATCCTGCAGTCCGCAGTCCTTGGACTTCCTCCAGGACGCGCACCGTGTCGGGGTGCCAAAACGAAATAGCGGGGCGTGCCGCCAGCGCCGCGGCATGCATGGCCAACGCGTGCGCCTCCACCACCGGACCGAGTCTTGCCCACGCGCGTGCCGCCAGGGCGGCGCGCACCTCCAGCATGTCGCTGGCCGCCATCTCACGAAACGCTGGGTAGAACGGAGACGTGGCCACCGTGTGCCGCATGGCGTCCCGGCTGGACATGCGCTTCGGCTCGGCCGTGAGCACCAGCACCAACAGCGCCATGGGCCAGTGTTCGGGGGGATGGAGCGCGTAGGCCACGGAGTCCTGACCGTCCGCGCGCTCTCCCGCGCTCCACTCGACAAATCCCGCAAACAGGGAACGGCAGGCCGAACCCGACCCCCGGCGGGCCAGCCGGGACAGCGCGCTGGGTTCCAGCGACAGGTCCAGTGCACGGACGGCCGCCAGCGCCAGCGCCGCGAACGCGGCCGACGACGACGCCAGCCCCGCCCCCATCGGAGCCTCCGCCGTGGACGCCACCTGTGCACGCAGACCGGTACCCGCCAGCGTGCGCACATGATCCAAAAACTGCACCACCCGGGCCTCGGCCGAGACGGACACCCGTTGGCCGTTCACGCGGAGCTGATCGCGCGTCAGGTGTCGGTGAAACTCCACCCGGATGATCGTGGGCAAACTGTCGAGTGTGACCGACACGCTGGAGGTGAACGGGAGGTTCAGATCCTCGTCCCGTTTGCCCCAGTATTTGGTCAACGCGATGTTGGGAAAGGCACGTGCCACCCCCATCATCTGCGTACCCTCCGGAGCTGCCGCGTCGTGAGCGACGCCACGTCACGGGCTCCGCTCACGAACATCGCGACGCGGAGCTCGGCGGTCAGGGTGTCGAGCGCGGCGATGGCTTCGTCCGCCGATTTCTGCGCCGCCTTGAGGAGCGGGCCCGCCAGCGCCACCATGTTGGCGCCCAGGGCCAGCGCCTTCGCCGCCTCGAGGCCGTTGCGAATCCCCCCTGACGCGATGAGCGGATACGCAGGCAGCGCACGGCGACAGTCCTGCAGGGCCACGGCCGTGGGCGTGCCCCACTCACCAAAGACGGCGCCCATGCGCGCCCGACGAGGGTCGGTGGCCCGGAGCCCCTCGATGCGCGCCCAGGAGGTGCCCCCCGCCCCGCTCACGTCGATGGCCGCCACGCCCGCGGCGGCCAACGCGCGGGCGCTGTCCCTGTCGATGCCACACCCCACCTCTTTCACCAGGATCGGGAACGGCACCGCGCGGACGACGGCCCCAATCCGGTCGACCAGGTGGCTAAAATCGGTGTTGCCCTCTGCCTGGATAGCCTCCTGGAGCGCGTTGAGATGCAGAAACATGCCATTCGCACCCAGGACCTCGCATGCCCGCTGCACGTCGGCGGGCCCAACCCCGTCATTCAACTGCGCGGCCCCAAGATTGCCATACAGCACAATATGGGGCGCCGTGTTCCGGACCACCGTGAACGACGCCGCCGCCGCCGCATCGTCCAACATAATGCGTTGACTGCCCACCGCCATCGCGGCGCCCACCGCCTCCGCCGCCCTCGCCAGGTTTCGGTTGATGTGGGTGGCTTCCGCCGTCCCGCCGGTCATGCTGGCAATGATCAACGGGACCTGGAGACTCTTGCCCAGAAACGTCACGCGGGTGTCCACGTCCTCGAGATTCATCTCCGGCAGTGCGCGGTGCACCAGCTCCCACCGCTCCAAGCCATTGGGGCGCCGCATGGACGCCTCGGGGGTGACCGCCCATCGCAGATGTTCCTCCTTGCGCCGTCTAAGCGTCTTCGCCATCCTGCACACCCCCCAATCTGGTTGTCCACGCCGCAGCGGCTCCCGCCGCCAGCAGGGCCTCGCGCAGGTGGCACGCGTGCGCCATGTCCCGCGCCACCGCCACGACGCTGCCGCCCAACCCGCCCCCAGTCGTCTTGGCACCGAGCGCACCCGCCCGGGCCGCGCAGGCGGCCAGGTGGCTGGTGGCGGGGTGCCCCACCCCCACCGCCTCCAACGCGCGGTGGGCCTCCGTAAACACGCTGCCCACGCGTTCGACCTCTCCGGTGCTGAGCGCCTCGCGCATGGCACGGGCCAGCGTACCGAGGTGCTCAAGCTCGGACCATGTGGGGCGGCGGGCGACCCGGAGCCGCTGTCGCACCCGGTCCACCGCGACACGCGTTTGGCTGGGAACCCCACTATTCGCCACCACCATCGCCAGGGGGCGGGAAACCGTCAGGCGGGTCGGCGGCCGCCCGCGGACAAACCACAGCGGCGTCGCGCTACTGGCGGCCCAAAGGTCGAGGCCACTGGGCACCCCGTGGGCAAACCGCTCCCCGATTTCGGCCAGCCGCACCAGCCTTTCAACCTCCAGCGGCCGTCGGTGTGCCCGGTACAGCGCTCGCACCAGGGCGATGGCGACGGCCGCGCTGGATCCCAGTCCCACGCCGGGGGGAATCGTCGCCTCGATGGAGAGCCGCAGGTTGCTTGGAGCGCCCCCTAGGGCGCGCAGGGTGGCCACGGTCAAATGGCGGAGCCCCGTCACGGGCTGGGGAGCCCGATCCAACCCGCTGATGCCATACCGGCTCGCCAACACCATCGGGCCCGTGTGCGGTTGCACACGGGCCACTGCCCCCAGGTTGCCCAGCGGCGCCACAATGGCGGGAAAGCCATACACGACGGCATGCTCGCCCACCAAGATAATTTTGGCATGGGCCCGGCCCTCGGCCGGTTCGGCCTTCACAGGCGGCCGCGCAGCCAGGCGCGGGCATGGTGCGTGGTGACCCACCCCCGGTCCATCAGGAGGTTGGCCAGCGCGTCCACCTGGTCCAGCGGGGCGCCGGCCGCCAGTGCGACGGACCGGGCGTGCAGGCGCATGTGTCCTCGTTGGATGCCATCGGTTACCAACGCCTTCAGCGCCGCCAGGTTCTGAGCCAGCCCCACGGCGGCGGCAATGCCGGCCAGTGCTCGGGCGTCGGGATGCCCGAGCAGGGCCAAGGCGGTGCGGGCCGTGGGCTGCGCCTGGATGGACGGTCCCACCGTGCCGAGGGCCAGCGGCAGTTCCAGACGGCCCACGAGGCGGCCCGCCTGGTCGACCCGCCACGTGGACAGCGACCGATAGCGGCCACTGCGCGCGGCATACGCGTGCGCACCCGCCTCCACCGCCCGCCAGTCGTTGCCGGTAGCCACCACCACGCCGTCCACGCCGTTCATGATCCCCTTGTTGTGGGTGACGGCTCGGCGCACGTCGGACGCGGCAAACTGGTACGCCAGCACAATCCGGTCTCGAACGGCCGGGCCCGAGAACGCCCCGGCCGCCAGCTGGTCCGGATCCACCGTGCATGTCGCCCGCCCCAGGCATTGGTCGGCATAGTTGGACAAGATCCGGCACACGGTCTGACCCCCCGATAGGGATTCCACGATGGGGGCCAACCGTTCCATCATGGTGTTGACCACGTTGGCGCCCATCGCGTCCCGCGTGTCTACCAACAGCTCCACGATCAGCATGCGGCTGGTCTCGGTGTCGGGCTCGGGGTTTAACGGACGCACAGCCAGGGCTCGCGGACCCCCGCCACGCCGAGCGAGCGTGGGGTGGGCCGCAGCGGCCACCTCCAGCAGTCGCTCACGGTGCCCGAGGAGGGCCTGTTCCGCCGCATCCCAGTCTCGACACCCGACCACCTGAATCTGTCCCCAGACCCGGTGTGGGTCGGCGTCCGCCGCAAATCCTCCCGATGCTCGCACCAACTTGGCGGCATGGCTGGCCGCCGCCACCACGGACGGTTCCTCGATGGCCATGGGCACCAGCACCTCACGGCCGTTGACGAGAAAGTTTGTGGCCACCGCCCACGGCAGCGCGTGCAACCCCACCACGTTTTCCACCCGATGGTCGGCCGCGGCCAGCACATCATCGAGCTCCCCCCGCAGATTCGCCACGTCGTCACGCGTCAGCGCACCCGTCTCAATGAGGGTGCGCAGACGCTCCCCCATGGACTTTCTATGGAAGCCGGGCAGTCGAGCCCTCACGCCGTCACTTCCTCCAAACCCAGCCGCTGGGAAGCTGCCCGCTCCCGCGCCCCGTTGGACACGGTCAGTCCCGGATCCCGGACCGGCTTCTGTCTGGCGCCCATCCTGTCGCAGCGCGGGACGGGGAAACGTGTCGAACGTCACAATCGGGGAAGGGATGGGGGAAGGGATGGGGGAAGGCATCGGGGAAGCCCCGCCGACCACGGATCGCGACCTGGCGGCGGCCAGCGCGGTCACCCGTCGGCGGTGGCTGCTGGCCGCGAATTGTCCAGGACCAGGTTGGTTGGCAGATGCCCCATCGGTCCGGACGTCGCCCGTGCCCCGGGATTGTGCGCCACGGCAGGTAGACCGATGCGGCGATTCCCGTCGGCTCGACGACAAAATTCCCTATCCCGGCTTCTCGTGGGCCCACCGCGTCCGGACGCCGTGGGTCGGGCAGCCGCTGCGCGCACTCCGCAGCGGCCTGTGCTGGAGGCTGGTCCCGGGCAATCGCCCCGATCCCCCTGCTCGCTCGCATCGTCGTCGATCGCTTGGTCGCGAGGCCACTCTCGTGCCTATTGCAGACCCGCGCCCTCTCGCGATGGGGCGTCGTCGACGGCGCCGGCTGAATTCCCGCGTGCGGTGCGCCCCGACGGCGGTCCATGGGTGTCGAGACCAATCGCCTGCTCGGCATGCCGCCCGCGGCGGTCGTGGCCGCCTCGCCGCTTCTGCGTGTGGCCATCACGGCGCAGGAGCTTCGGGGGACGAGGCGGCGGCAGGCGGCGGAAGGTTTGTGGGAAGATAACTTTCCACCAAGGGATACTGCATATGCGGTCGATAGCCCGCTCCGTAGTCGGCGATTTGCGGCCGCTGCGTCAGCTCTTCGATGCCATAGCGGAGTTCGGTGAGGCGGCCGCGGGTGGTGAGGTCGTATTCCCGCGTCATCGCGAGTGCTTCTTCGGGACACGCATCCACACAGAATCCGCAAAAGATGCATCGCGCGAGGTCAATCTCGTAACGGCGCGCAACTTTCTCGACCGCGGGATCCGGGGACTCGGCCGCTTCGATGGAAATGCATTCGGCCGGGCACGCGGTCGCGCACAGATAGCACGCGACGCACTTCAGCCGGCCGTCTGGGCGCAGGGTCAGGACGTGCACCCCACGAAACCGGCGCGAATACGGTTTGCGCTGCTCGGGATACTGAATCGTCACGCTGTTCCTCCCAGGAAGTGACCTCACCATGTTCCGGAGCGTGACCGCAAATCCGGCGGTCATGCCCCCAACCCCGGCGCCCAAGGCATCGGCCTGCGCCGTGACGTCAACGACCCGCGAATCCTTCTTGGCCATAAGGCATTCTCCCTTCCGGTGGGTAAGCCGTCGCGGCGCGGCTCGCGAGCGTACCGTAGTCCAAGCCCTCAAACGCCGCGCATTGCATCAAGCCGCGCTGAAACACGTCGGCCGGTCCGCCGTAGCGCGGGCCCCCCAAGGCTGCCCAAAGTTCGGTCAGCACCGCCAGGGCGGCCCTGGCCTCCCCAGGGGGGTTCAACGCGCACGCCCCATGTTGAACGGTCCCGGCCCCGTTGGTGTAGGTACCCTCCTCTTCGGCCCACGCCGCCACGGGCAGCACCACGTGGGCCGCGTCCCCCCAATCCTCGGCCACATCACTCATCACCACCACGAACGGCGTGCCACGCACGATTCGGCTCAGCAACTCACGGCGGATGGGCTCATTCGGGCCCACCCGCGGCGCCCCGTGAAGGATCACCGCACGCGCCAGCTCGTGCCGGTCTGCCGCGAGGGCCAGTGCTTCCAGCCCGGCCGCCGTCCCCAAGCCCAGCCACCCGGCCCCGGTCGAATTGAGGTGCTTGTCACGCCGACGGAGCAGCGCATCCTCCCGGATGTCGGGAGAGGGATCGGCCAGGCATCGATACTCGAGGTGGGGCGAGGATGAGAGCGCTCGGGCCAGCTGCCCAAGAACCCACAAGCTTTCGTTGCTGGCCATCGGGGACGCCACGACAGCCGATGCGCCCCTGGGAGGTCGGCTGGCCAGTTCCCGCTGCACGACGGCCATGGCCTCATCCCACGACGCGCGCCGCAGTGCTCCGTGAATCCGAAGCCGCGGCGTGGTCAAACGCGGCAGGCTCTCTGGGCGCTTGTAGCTAAAGCGCCCCTCGTCACACATCCAGCTGTGGTTGACCGCCGGGTTGCGACGCGGCACCAGCCGCTCAATGTGCCCCGCTGCATGGTCGATGCGCACGTTGCACCCCGTCGAACAGCCTGGACAAATCGAATCCGCGTGGTCTAAGAACCACACGCGCCGTTTGAATCGAAAATCCCGGCTGGTCAGCGCCCCAACGGGGCAAAGATCCGCCAGGTTGCCCGCGTAAGGGTCCTGAAGGGCGCGATCTTCAAACGCCATAATCTCGACATGGTTCCCACGCGAGACAAACTGCAGTTCTCCCGCCCCGCTCACCTCGTTGGAGAACCGCACGCACCGCGAACACATGACACAGCGCTCCGAGTCCATGTAGATCGGGCCGAGATTGATTCCCTTGCGCTTGCGCACCTTCTCCTCGGGCTCGACATCGCTTCGATGCAGCCCGTAGTCGGAGTGCATGTAGTAGTCCTGCAGCGAGCACTCCCCGGACTGGTCGCAGATGGGGCAGTCCAGTGGATGATTGACGAGGAGGAATTCCAGCACGCCGCGGGTCGCCTGGGCGACCTCCTCATCGTGATGCGCGGTGCTGACCACCATCCCGTCCGCCACGGGCGTGGCGCACGCGGGCGTGAGGCGCGCGAACCCTTTGACGCGCACCAAACACATGCGGCAGCTGCCCTCGGGGCGCAGATCGGGGTGGTAGCAAAAGCGGGGGATTTCAATGCCCGCCCGGTCCGATGCCTGCATGATGACCAGGTTCGGCTCCACCTCGAGGGGATGGCCATCGATCGTAATGACCGCCATATCGGACCCGCCTTTCTCAGGGTGTACTACTGCCGGTAGGTGGGCCGGCCACCGACAGGTTCCGACCGCGCGGCTTCTTCCGCCAGTGCACCGTAGCGCGCCGTGCGGGGCCCGTGGCCGTGCCGCTGCCAGTTTGGGGTCGGGGCCGCGTCGGGCCTTAGCCGCGACTCGAACTCGCCGCGAAATTTGGTCACCATGCTGCGTACGGGCTGGACGGCGGCATCGCCCAGTCCACAGATCGTTCGGCCCTCTATGTTGCCGGCCAGGCGCAGCAGCCGATCCAGATCGTCGGGCTGACCCGCGCCGGCGACGATGCGGTCCACGATCTGCGCCATCCGGCCCGTGCCCTCGCGACACGGCGTGCACTCGCCGCATGATTCGTCGGCGTAAAACCGACTCATCGCTTGCAGCAAGTGGGGCATGGAGGCGCTGTCATCGAAGACGATGACGCCTCCGCTGCCCAACAGCGTGCCCGCGCTTTGCATGGATTCAAAGTCGATCGTGACGGTGGCGGCCTCGTCCGCGGTCAAGACGGGCACCGACGAGCCCCCCGGCACCACCGCCTTCAAGCGACGCCCGGGCAACATCCCCCCACCCTCACGCTCCAAGAGGTCCCTGAGGGGATACCCCATCGTGACTTCGTAGACGCCGGGATGGGCAATGCCGCCCGAAAGACTCACCAGTTTGGTGCCGGGGCTGTCGACGGTCCCGATTTCTCGATAAGCCGCCGCGCCATGCTCCAGAATCCAGGGCAAGTTCGCCAGCGTCTCCACGTTGTTCACGACGGTAGGCTGTCCGGCAAAGCCCCGGACGGCGGGAAAAGGGGGGCGCACACGGGGGTAAGCTCGCTTGCCCTCGAGGGATTCCATCAGCCCGGTCTCCTCGCCACAGATGTACGCGCCCGCCCCCAGCACCACGGTGATGTCCACAGAGCGCCCCAGGCCAAGAATGTCCTCCCCCACGAGACCCGCGCGGCGGGCCTCCTCCAACGCTTGGCGGATGATGGACAGGAGCGATGCATACTCGCCGCGCATGTAGAGAAACGCGCGTCGGGCCTGGATCGCGTGCGCCGCAATGAGGATCCCCTCCAGAACCAGGTGGGGATCGTGCTCCAACAGCCAATGGTCCTTGAAGGTTCCCGGTTCGCTTTCGTCGGCATTGCAAAGCAGGTAGGGGGGCCGCTCTGGATCGGGTCGTACGAACCCCCACTTGCGCCCCGTGGGGAATCCGGCGCCACCACGCCCCCGCAGCCCCGATTCGGCTACCTCCATGATCACCTGGGCCGGAGACTGCGCCAACGCGCGCGCCAGTCCCGGGTACCTCGGTTCGGCAGGTATGGTCGACGGCCACGCGCGCTCGCGCATTAGGATGTGTGGCATATCACTCCCCTTCCCCCGCAAGCCATGCGGTCAGCTGTGCCGGCGTATTATCAGGGAACAGCGGCCCAACCAATGCGTCGTTCCACAAGGCGGCCGGCGCGTGATCGCAGTGGCCGAGGCATGCCGCGCGCTCGTAGGTGAACGCGGCGGCCACGGCCGGGTCCCCCCCCCCGGGCGGCGGCCATGGCGCCGCCCACCGCGGAGGCGCCGCGCAGGACGCACACGACGCCCGTGCAAAGTCGCAGGCGGCCAGGCGCCGTCGGCTCACGCGTGACGAGATCATAAAAGCGCGCGACACCCTCAACTTGCATGGGAGTCAACCCAAGCACC
>JAJYPH010000118.1 GCA_021795575.1 Bacillota bacterium | reverse complement strand
GGCGGGTCTGCTGCCCTTTCTGGTGCTGTCGATTCCCGTGGGGGCATGGGTGGATCGGGCCAGCCACCGACGCCGCCTCATGCTGTGGGCCGACGTGGCCCGGGCCGTCCTGACGCTCACGATACCGCTGGCATTTGTCACGCACCATCTCTCGCTGCCGCTGCTCGGGGCCGTGGCGGCGCTGTCACCGGGCTCTTGGTCCAGGCGGTCGGCGCGCCGGTGGCGCTGGTGGCCGATGCGGCTTCGTTTGCCGCCTCGGCCGTCAGCTTGGCGGGGCTGGGCGTCGACGAGCCGCCGGGCGTGCTTCACGAGGCGGGGGATGTTGGGGGGAAAGTGGGGTGGAAGGCAGGCGCGGGCCTCCGTTTCGTGTGGACCACGACTGGTGTTCGTCACATGATGCTCGCGCTGTCCACGGTCAATTTCTTTAACTACATGTTTGCGGCGCTGTTCATCCTGTATGTCACGCGGAGCCTCGACGTGGCTCCCGTTCGTCTGGGCCTGATTGTGGCGGTCGGGGCTTTGGGCGCCGGCGTGGGGGCGGCGTCGGCCGCGCCCCTGGGTCGGCGCTTCGGAAGTGCTGGCGCGCTTCTCCTCGGAGTCCTGCTGTTCACCGCCCCCCTCATGCTGGTGCCTGGGGCCGGCGGGACGCTTGGAACCATCACGCTGCTGTTGGGGGTGGCCGAATTGTTGTCGGGCGCCGGCCTCATGGTTTTGGACATCAGCTTCGGCAGCCTGTCGCTGGCGCTGGTGCCGGATGCGCTGCGTGGCCGCGCCGCGGGCGCGTTTAGCCTCGTGAACTACGGCATTCGGCCGCTGGGCGCACTCATGGGGGGAATTCTTCCCACGGTGCTGGGTGTGCAGGGGACACTCTGGGTGGCCACGGCGGGTGCCTGCCTGGGTGCCGCCTGGCTGTGGCCCGCCCTGACCGTACGGGGCCGCCGGAACGTCCGCTCGACCGCCCCGCGGCCCTAGCGTCCCAGCTGGTTGGCCTGCCAGAGCGCGGCTAGAGGCACCTTGGGGTCGCGCCGGTCGGTCAACAGCCCATTGACCTCCTGCTCCACGTCCGTGAGCTGTGTGTAGCAAAATCCCTGGACCAGGGGGGATGCGGCCAGCGCCTCGACCTGGCCGCGGTAGCGCGCCAGCAGGTCCGCCGCGCTGTCCAACGTGGTGTAGCCCCAATGGCCGTCGTGGGCGTGGGTGGCCGGGGCGAGCGCCAGCCCACCCATCTCCGTCACCAGCACGGGCTCCCCGCGATGCTGAGACCCTGGCGCGTACAGGGCGCGGCCGCTGGGCCGGAACGCGATCACGGACTCGATCTGCGCATATCGGTCGCGTAGCGTCTCGGGATTCCCCTCGTAGTCGTGGACCGTGGCCAAGTCCCCACCGGTGTGCTCCCAGCCGTCATTCGACACCACGAGCCGCGTCGGATCCCATGCCTTGGTGAGCGCGTACAGCGCATCCACGAAAGCCCGCTGGGCGGGATCGGCGGCCAAGTCCGGCACCCCCCAGCTTTCGTTGATCGGCACCCAGGCCACCAAGGCGGGATGGTTGGCGTCGCGGGCGACGGCCTCGGCCCACTCTCGGGTGAATCGGTCGACTGCTTGGGGCGTGAACTCCCAGGCGTTGGCCGCCTCGCCCCAGGCCATGAGGCCCAGGTGGTCGCACCAATAGAGCCACTGGGGGTCTTCAAGCTTCTGGTGCTTGCGGGCCCCGTTGAAGCCGAGGGCTTTGGTCAGTTCCACGTCGCGGCGGAGGTCGTCGGCCGTGGGCGCGGTCAGGATGCCGTCGGGAAAGTAGCCCTGGTCCAGCACCATCTTTAAAAAGTACGGCTGGCCGTTTAAAAACAGCCGTCCGTCGCGGGCTGCCAGGTGCCGAAACCCGAGGTAGCTGTGCACCTCATCCATCACGGTCCCGTCCGCCCACAGGCGATAGCGGACGGCATACAAGTTAGGCGTTTCGGGACTCCACGGCCGGACGTCCGCGCGGTCGACGGTGAACGTCGCGTCCAACTCCCGCCCGTCGACCGGGATGGCGAGCCTACCATAAAGCTCGCCATCCGGGTCCCACACCGACACCTCGACGGCGAGATGCGCGAGGATCGGGCCGCCCAGGGTGATTTGCCACCGCACCGACCCGTCGGACAGCGTCGGTGTGCAGCGCACGGCGTCGATGAATGTGTCTGGCAGCGGCTCCAGCCAAACGGACTGCCAAATCCCCGTGGTGCGCGTGTAAAAAATCGTCTCGGAGTCGGGCGCCCAATGCTGCTTGCCGCGCGGCTGAGCGCGCTCACGGCGGTCAACCGCGCGCAGGACGAGCTCGTGTTCGGTCTCGGTACCCCGTAGCGCCAGGGCGTAGGCTGGCACCTCAAAGCGAAAGGGGGTGTGGCCTCCTTCGTGGTGTCCCAGGTACTGGCCGTTCCACCAGACGTCAGCCGCCCAATCCACGGCGCCGAAGTGGAGCCGGAGGCGGCCGGAAAACCCGGGAGGGACGGCGACCGCCCGCCGGTACCAGACCACGTCGCTAGCCATGCGGTCGCCGATTCCCCCCAAAACACTTTCCACCGGATACGGCACGAGAATGCGCTGGGCCAATGGCCGGTCATGGTGCCACCCCTGGTCGCGTCCCTCATCCCGGGGGTCTTGCTCAAACTCCCACCAGCCGTTGAGCGAAAGCCAGTCGGACCGCGTGAACTGCGGCCGGGGATACTCGGACCGGGGAATCTCCGAGGGCACAGCGGGCATGAACTCCCCTCCCCAAAAATTTGGGTGCGAACCGCCCTGGGGCGGTCCGCCCGTCCGGCGTAGTGTATCAGAGCCGGCTCACGCGCCGGCCGCGGCGGCCCTCGCGTCGGGCGCCTCGTCGGCGTTTTTGGGCATCCAGACCAGGATGCCCGCCGTGAGCCCGAGGCCGGTCACCGCCATAAGGGCCCAGGCCCACCACAGCGGCAGAACGTGCAGAAAGACGCCCGCTGCCAGGGCGCCCAGCGGGTTGGCCATCGTTATCAAGGAGAACAGCATGCCAAACACCCGACCGCGGAGCGCGTCCGGCACCAGCCGCTGGAACAGGGTGAACAGCAGCGCGTTGCCCACGCCGTTGGAGGCCCCGGCGACAAACAGCCACCCGCCGGCCCAAATCGGCGCCGACGTGAGCGCAAAGGCGCCCAGCAGGAGAGCCTGCAACCCAAACGCGACGGCGCTCACCGAGCGAATCGGCCAGCGACGAAAGGCGCCGACCGAAAGGCTGCCCAGCACCAGCCCCGCGGCGAAGCTGGCATCGATGAGGCCGTAGGACAGGGCGCCGGCATGCAGCTCGGTGCGCACCCAGTAGGGAAACATCGTAAACGCGGCCACCCCGGCAAAATTGGCGGCTACCGCAATCGGCATCAGCTGAATCAAGCCCGGCAGCGTCTTGAGCGACTGAAAGCCCGACGTCAGCTCGTGCCAGAATCCCGCGCGCGGAGCCTCTCCCGTGGCCTGGGTGCGCGGTCGCGCCGCCACCGTGCGCATCATGAGCAGGATGGCGAGCGCAGACAGCCAGAACGAGGCCAGGTCCATGCCAAACACCACGGTCACCCCTAAGGCCACGATGGCCGCGCCGCCCAGTGCGGACCCCACGGTGCTGGCGAGCTGTGCCGTGAGCGAGTAGAGGCCGTTGGCACCGGCCAGATCCTCCGGCGCGACCAGCCAGGGGATGAGGACGCTCTCGGAGGGCTGAAACAGCGCATAGCCCAGGCTGTTGATGCCCAGCAGCGCAATAATCACTGCCATGAGACTACCCGGCACCATGAGCGCCACCAGCCCCAGCGCCACGGCCACGCCACGCAGGACATCAGTCCACAGCATGAGGCGGCGGGGATCCATCCGATCCACGTACACCCCACCAAACACGGCGAGCCCGGCGGGGATGGTCATCGCCAGCCCCGCGCCCGCCAGCAGCACGGGCTGGCGGAGCTGAATCTCCCACAACCCCATGATGAGGAACAGGGCGTTGCCCATCTGCGACAGCAACTGCCCCGTCCACAAGGCGCGAAACCCACTGTACTTGCCCAAGAGACCCATTCGGCCACCTCCACCGGGGACGATACCGGTGGGTGGCCGATGGGCCCATTGTCCGCAGGGCCAATTCGCGCGAGCCTGCCGGGGTCGGGTGTATGGTGGTGTGTGGACGGGCGGATCCCCACCAGAGTCCCCACCAGCAATCAATCGGCCGTCGGCCGGAGGCGGGCGTTGTAAGTGAGGGGCCGAGGGAGGCAGCGGTCACGTGTTCAAGAGGTGTTCATGACGAACCAAGGTCCGGAAGACCTGACGGAACGCGAGTGGCCCCAGGCCGTGCTGGCGGCCACCGGGGCGCCCTTCGCCGCCACGCGTCTCGCGGGGGCCGGCGGGCCGGGCAGCTTTCGGGTGGAGGGCCCCCGCGGGGCGATTGTTTACAAGTGCGGAGTGCCCCCGCGAGAACTCGGGTGGTATCGGCGGTGCGCCCCCCACGCCGCGGCACTGGCGGCCGCGGGATGTTGGACCGCTCCCCTGGTGGCGTCGGGCCACGAACCCGAGCCATGGCTGGCGCTAGCGTGGGCGGGCCGTCCGCTCCCGCGGGAGCGGTGGGGCACCGCACCGGTGCTGGCCGCGCTGGCCAGCTGGCATCGCGCGGCCGCGCTGTGGGAAGGACCGGTGGGCGACGGCTATCCGTTTGCTTGGGATGAGACCCTTACCCGCGCCGCGCTCGACGCGTTGACCGCTTCCGAGCGCGCGGGGGTGCGAGGCGGCTGGGGCCGCGCCGCCGTGGCGGCGCAGCGCGCACTGTTTGCCCCGCCGGGGCACGCCGTTCACGGCGATCCCAACCCCACGAACTGGCTGGTGGCGGCCGACGGCCCAGAATCCCCCCTGGTGCTGGTGGATTGGGCGCGGCCCGGGCGGGCCCACCCGGCCGTCGACGTGGCCATTGCGCTCCCGGGGCTGCCCACCTATGAACGCGCGGCGGAAGCCACCCAGCAGTACCTCGCAGCCCGGCCGGACTTTCGTGAGCCTGACGGGAGAGCATGGACGCGGTGGATCCTGCTGGCCAAACTGTGGTCCGCCGTCGAGTTTCTGGCCATGGCCACCCGGGGGGAGCTCTCGCAGGATGCACGAGGGGCGGTGGCGTTCCTGCGGGAGAACCTGCCGGAGTGGAGTCATCAACAGGCGGGCTGCTGACCCGGGAATGGCGTGGGATGGCGGCGGCTGGGCGGGTCGACGAGACGCTCGCTTCCCGCACCGTCCGCGCGCCATCGAGGGGTTCAGCAGTTCGTCCTGTCGGGGCGACTGTGGTTTTGGGGGTTCCGATACGTGCGACATTACCTATGGGTGCCCGGCGAGGCGTCGGCCATCGCCCTGCCGTCCCAGTCACGGTCGGGGCCGTGGCTCAGGACGCTGGGCTGGGCGGGTGGGAAGCCTGCCGTCGCCGTAACGGCCGCCGACTTGGCACCGGCTCTGTCCGTACCCGTGGAAACGATGAACAGTGGCAACGCGCGCTGGACGGAGTACCCCGATGCGGCAGGGTCGGCCCAGCCGAATGCGGGCGGCCCCGTCACACCCCAAAACCGCCGCGCCCATCCCTAACACGGACGAGCAGCGCGCGGCGGTGCATTGACAGCGTCACGTCGGTCTCGTAACGTGAGCAATGGTCGGACCATTTGTGCGTTCCCCCGGGGGCGAGAGCGGTGGGTCTCGGCCGCAGCTGGATGACGGTGGGGAGTGATGGTATGGCTGACGGTATACCCGAGGCGCAGCGGAGCGAACATAGCGAGAGCATCACACTGGAGCCCATAGACTGGGCGGACAACCGCCAGCGGCTGCTGGCCGCGCTGCCGCACGACGGGTTGGTCATTCTGTTTTCGGGGGCGCCCATCGCGAAGTCGGCGGACGAGGACTACCCGTATGCGCCCAACCGTAATTTTCTCTACGTGACGGGCCTGGACCGCCCCAACCAGGTGGTGGTGCTGTCCCGGTGCGGCGGCGCCGTGCCGTCCGAGGTCGCGTTTATCGAGCCCGTCGACCCGCACGCCGAAACCTGGACCGGCAAGATGATGACGGTGGACGAAGCGCGCCGGGTGTCCGGCATCGAGGACGTGCGCACGACACCCCACTGGCGGGGGTACGTGAACCGGCTGCTGTCAAGCGGCCGCTGGCCGACAGTGTATCTGGACCTGGAGCGCCGCGCCTGGGGCGAACCCGCCTCCGAGGCCGTGCGGTTTGCGCACGAGCTGGTCGACAAGCACCCCGGCCAGGCGATGGCCAATGTCTACCCCGTGCTGGCGGAACAGCGGCGCATCAAGTCGGCGGCAGAAATTTCGCGGGTGCGCGGGGCAGTTGCCCATACGCGCCGGGGTTTTGAGGCCATCCTGCGCCATGTCCAGCCCGGATCCTTTGAGTATGAACTGAACGGGCACTTTACGGGCACCCTGCTGCGCAGCGGCGTCAACATCGCCTACAACTCCATTGTGGCCACCGGTGTCAACGCGACGGTGATGCACTACGTCACCCTGCGCGACCCCGTGGGGGCGGGTGATGCCGTGCTGGTGGACGCGGCCGCGGAGTTTGGCTATTACAAGTCCGACATTACGCGGACGTTCCCGGCGTCGGGGCGCTTCACGGCCGAGCAGGCGGCGCTGTACGACGTGGTGTGGGAAGCCAGTCAGGAAGCCACCGCGGCCATCAAGCCCGGGGTTCCCCATGCCGAGCTGAACCGCATCACCCGCCGCGTGCTGGCCCGGGGCATGAAGGCACTGGGCCACCTGCGCGACGACGCCGAGCTGGACCAGTATTACTTCTACAACGTGAGCCACTACCTGGGGCTCGACACCCACGACGTGGGCGAGTACCGGGAACTGGAGCCGGGGATGGTGCTCACGATTGAGCCCGGGCTCTACTTAAAGCATCGCGCGGTGGGCATTCGGATCGAAGATGATATCGCGGTGACCGCCTCGGGAGCGGACGTGCTGTCGGCCGACATTCCCAATGACCGGCGGGGTATGGAGGACTGGCTCGCCGCCTGCCAGGCCACCCGCCGATGAGCGGCGCGGGGCTCCGGGCCGTCCCGGTCGGCGAGGTGGCGATCGGGGAGGGATTTTGGGCGGAGCGGCAGCGGGTGCATCGGGACGTGATGCTGCCGCACTGCCTCGATAAGCTCGAGGCCACCGGCCGCCTGGCGAACTTCCGCCGCGCGGCCGGCCGGGAGCCCGGTGGCTTTCAGGGCCACTATGGCTTTGACGACTCGGACGTGTACAAAGTCCTGGAGGGCATCGCCTATGTGCTGATGACCACGCCGTCGCCCGCCCTGGCGGAGCGGGCCGACGAGATGTTTCGCCTCATCGCGGAAGCTCAGGAGCCGGATGGCTATCTCTTTACGCGCAACACCCTGTCGTCCGAGGGGTCCGAGCGGGCGCGGTGGAGTGACATGAACAGCCACGAGATGTACACCGGCGGCCACTTCATCGAGGCGGCCGTCGCGTACCACCAAGCCACCGGCAGCACGGTGGGCCTCGAGACCGCGCGCCGCCTTGCGGACCACTACCGTTCGGAGTTTGGCCCCGGCCGCCGCCACTGGGTGGATGGCCATGAAGAAGTGGGCCTGGCGCTGATGCGCCTCGCCGACGAAACCGGCGACGCCGGCTATGCGGAGTTTGCGCTGTGGCACTTGGAGGAGCGGGGGCGCGGGCACGGGCAGGGCGCTGTCTGGGACGACCCGGCCTTCGGCGCCGCGTATTCGCAGGACCGGATTCCGGTGGCGGACCTCACGGCGGCTGAGGGCCACGCGGTCCGGGCGATGTATCTGTTGTCCGCCATGACCGACGCGGCGGCGCGCGGCCACGACGCCTATGGTCCGGCGCTCCGGGCCGTGTGGGACAATGTGGTGCAGCACCATCTGTATGTGACCGGCGGCATCGGGGCGGCAGGGGGCATCGAGGGGTTCGGCGCCGACGACGTCTTGCCCAACCGCGAGGCGTACTGTGAAACCTGTGCGGCCATTGCGCTGGTGTACTGGGCTGACCGCATGAACCGGTGGACGGGCGGGGCGGCGGCGGCGGACGTGGTCGAGCAGGTCCTGTACAACGGCCTCTTGGCCGGATGGTCGGTGTCCGGCGACCGATTTTTCTACGACAATCCGCTGGAATCCGACGGCACGCATCGGCGCCAGCCCTGGTTCGGCTGCGCGTGCTGCCCCAGCAACCTGGCCCGCTTCATTCCGAGCGTGGGGCGCTACGTGTACGCCACGGGCCCTGATACGCTTTACGTCAACCAGTTCATCACTTCGGTCGCCCGGGTGACCGTGGGCGATCAGACGGTGCATGTGGCCCAGCGGACAGGGTTTCCCTGGGAGGGGCGCGTCACGCTGCAACTCACGGGCGAGGACCTGTCGCACGTGCGCGTGGCGATTCGGCAGCCCGCGTGGGCGGGCAGTGCCACCGTCACGGTGAACGGGGCGCCGGGGCCGATCCGGTGGGAACGGGGTTATCTGGTGTGCCAGCGGGCGTGGCAGGCGGGCGACGTGGTGGCCGTGGAGTTTCCCCTGCCGGTACGCCGAGTGCACCAAGCCCCCGCCGTCCTGGATACTCGCGGGCGCGTGGCGCTGGCCCGCGGGCCCCTGGTGTACGCCGTGGAAGCCGCCGACCACCCGGATGCCGTGGACGACGCCACCGCCCCGCCCGACGCGCTGCTGCTGGCCGACCCGCTGGCGGAGGTGCCCGGTGTCGGGTCCGCCGTGCGGATCCGCGCCGTGCGCCCGGATTCGGATGGCGCCCTCACCGCGGTCCCCTATTTCCTGTGGGCCAACCGCGAGCCCGGCCCGATGCGGGTATGGCTTCGCGAGGTGTGAGGGGCCGCACCGCGAGCCGCAGGGTGGAGGACCACCCTGCGGCATCTCACTTTTTGATCACCAGCCGCCCCGCCAGCGACAGGATGACGGCCGCCGCGAGGGCTGCGTAAATGCTGCCGTACTTGGATGCGTGCTCCAACAGTCCCGCGGCAAAGCTTCCAATCAGGGCCAGCAGCACAATCACGGGCATGCCGTGGCGCCGACCCTGGCCAAAGAGATAGCCCACCACGAGCCCGATAACCGCAAACGCAATGTAGTGAAGCACCTTGTGTCCCCTTTCGAGCCGTTAGCATTCGCGGCGGCCCCCAAAAGTCCTACCGCCCAGGAGGCCAGGGCACGGTCGGCGGGTCTTTTTTTTCGCAGGGCCGCCGGATGCGTTAGCATCACTCCGAGGACCAGGCCGCACCGCCGTCCCTCGTCGAGCGTGCACGGGTCCAGCGGACTGAAGGAGGCGGCAAGTGATGGCTGAACGGCTGTTGATCAATCTCACGCGGGGGCCGGACGACCCGGACCGCGCCACGGTGGCTTTTGTCATGGCGAACGCGGCTCGGACCCTGGACAAGTCGGTGGTGGTGCTGCTGTCCACCGAAGGCGTGCGCGTGGCCGACCCGCACGTGCTGGACTCGGTGGCCGAGGCGGGCTTTTTGCCGCTCCGAGAACTGTGGGACGGCTTTTTGGAGGCAGGCGGCGAGGTGTGGGCCTGCACCCCGTGTGTGAAAAAACGCCACCTGGAACAGGTGCTCCCGGCCGCTGTCAAGCCGGTGGGTGCCGTGGCGGCACTCTCTTGGGCCATGGACGACGGGGTAACCCTGTCGTTCTAGGCCTCGAGGATCGTTTGCTACACTGGCGAGAGAGAGGGGCGAAGGGGCGAGCGTCCTTCCCCCAAGGCGTTCCCCTGAGCAGCGTTCGGGACGGACGGCAAGGCAAGGGAGGTGTCCATGCTGCTGGCCAGCGCCCTGCCCGACGCGCGCCCGCGCCTCGGGCGGTGGCCCACGACGGTGAACACCGGGCTCGGGTACGTGGCCGTGTTGTCGGCCACGATGCTGTGGGGCTATGCCAACGTGGTGATGCGGCAAGTGGAAGGCACGGTCGCCCCGGGCGTGCTGATGTGGCTCCGGTATCTCATTCCCCTCGTGGTCGTGGCGCCGGTGTTGGTGAAGGTGCGCGGCGCCGGCCCGTGGTTCTACGGGGCGGTGGGCGCGGGCGCCGTGCTGGGGTGGGCCACGTATGCGCAGGCGGTCGCGCTCAAAACCATTCCCGTGGACCAGATGGCGTTTGTCAGCGCCCTGTACGTGGTGTTCACGCCGCTGGCGGCATCCGTCGGCGCGCGCCGGGGGCCCTCGTGGACGCTCGTGGCCGCCACGGTGCTGAGCCTCTTGGGCGTCGCCCTGCTCATTGGCGGCCTGGGCGGCGGGATCCGTCCCGGGACTTGGCTGGCACTCGCGAGTGCGGTCGCGCTCACGGTGCAGATCCTGGCGTTGTCGCGCCTCGCCGTGCGGGCCACGCCGCTCGAGATCGCGGCCGCCGAGAGTCTCGGCGCGGTGGTGGTGCTGTCGGGCGTGCTGGCGCTCCACGCCGGGTCGAGTCTCGCCGCGCTAAGCCACGCGCTGGCGTGGCCCCGCGGGGTGTGGGCGGGCGTCCTGTACCTGGCGCTGGGGGGTGGCCTCTTGGCGTACGTGCTCCAGGCGTGGGGCCAGCGGCACGTGTCGGCCACCGCCGCGGCCCTCGCGTTCAACACCGAGGCGGTGTGGTCGGCGCTGTTGGCATGGCTCATCTTGGCCGAAACGTTGTCGGCCTGGCAAATGGCGGGCGCGGCGCTGACCGTCGGCACGCTGTCGGCGGCGGTCCTCCTGGGATCGCCGCGCGCGAGCCCGATCCCAGACTCGGCGCGGCCGGGTGACCGCCTCGGGGCACCACATCGATAAAGGAGGATGCATATGACGAGCGCAAGCGACCAAGTTTCCGCCATCGTGATCACACCAGGGAAGGCGGGCAGCGCCCAGCTGGGGACGGTGGCGCGCGAACCCGTGACCGCGGGGACGGTGCGTCTGGCCGTCGAGGCCGTCGGCGTGTGCGGCACCGACGCGGAAATCTGCGAGGGGTTGTACGGCGAGGCGCCTGCCGCGCAGACGCAACTGGTTTTGGGGCATGAGGCGCTGGCGCGGGTCACCGAGGTGGGGGCGGGGGTCGATGGCCTCCCGGTGGGCCAGTGGGTGGTGCCGATTGTGCGCCGGCCCTGCCAGCCGCCCTGCGCCGCGTGCAGCCAGGGAATGGTCAA
>JAJYPH010000008.1 GCA_021795575.1 Bacillota bacterium | reverse complement strand
ATCCGACATCATTTCGGCCATTTGCTCATAGTCCACGGCCTGTCCCGCGTTCTTTTGCAACAGCCGGTTGAGCCTGCGCGTCTTGTCCAACAAATCCAGCATCCAATCCGCTCCCTTCGGCGCCCCTAGCCCGGCACCGTCGAGAATTATACCGCAATCCCCCCTTCCGGACGCAACAATTCTGAACATCCTCTCATCGGCCGCTACAAGATGTACCGCGATGTGTCATGGCCCTCGGAAATGGTTTTCAGCCGCTGGTCCACGTACGCGACCGTCACGGTCACCGTCTGCCCCGACAGCGACGGTGCGTGATAGCTCACATCTTCCAGCACGCGCTCCATGATGGTGGCCAGACGGCGCGCGCCGATGTTCTCGACGTCGCGGTTCACCTGCGCGGCGTATCGCGCCATCGTGGCCACGGCGTCCGCCTCGAACGCCAGCGTGACGCCCTCGGTGGCCAGCAGCTCGATGTACTGGTCCACCAGGGCGTGGCGCGGCTCGGTGAGAATGCGGACAAAGTCCGCCTCGGTGAGGGCGTCCAGCTCGACGCGGATCGGGAAGCGGCCCTGTAGCTCCGGCATCAGGTCGGACGGCTTGGCCACGTGAAAAGCGCCCGCGGCCACAAACAGCATGTGGTCGGTCTTGACCGGGCCATACTTGGTTACCACCGTGGACCCTTCCACGATGGGGAGAATGTCGCGCTGCACCCCTTCGCGGGACACGTCGGTGCCGTACCCGCGCTGAGACTGCGCCACCTTGTCCAACTCATCGATGAAGACAATGCCCTGCTGCTCCGCGCGCTGGACCGCTTCAGCCTGGGCCGATTCGGGGTCAATCAGCTTCTCGGCCTCTTCCTCGGTCAGCACCTCGCGGGCGGCGGCCACGGTCATACGGCGCCGCTTGGTCCGATGAGGCATGAGACCCGACAGCATCTCCCCCAGGTTCATCTGCATCGAGTCCTGCCCCCCCACCCCCATGAACGCCGGCACCGGGGGATCATCCTTCACTTCCACGTCGACGAGAGAGTCCTCCATCGTACGTCCCCGCACGGCTGCGCGCAGGGTGCGTCGGCGCTGCAGGGCGTCCGACGACTCGACCGGATCGGGACGCGGGTCGTCTGCCTCGCCATCCGTCCCCGAGGGGGAGGACGGACCCCCAAACAGCGCCTCCCACGGTGCCTGGGTGGGGGCAGCGCGTCGCGGCCGCGGGGCCAGCGCGGCCACGATGCGCTCCTCCGCCGCGCGCTCGGCCCGGTCGCGGACTAGACGTCGCCGCTCCTCCCGCACCATGCGGACGCTCACTTCCACCAGATCCCGGATCATGGCATCGACATCGCGGCCCACGTAGCCCACCTCAGTGAACTTGGTGGCCTCCACTTTGATAAACGGTGCCTGCACCATCCGTGCCAGCCGCCGGGCAATCTCGGTTTTGCCCACGCCCGTGGGCCCAATCATCAGGATGTTCTTCGGGTAGACGTCCTCCTGCCAGTCTGCCGCCAGCTGACTGCGCCGCCACCGGTGGCGCAGTGCACTGGCTACAGCCCGCTTGGCCGCGCTCTGCCCCACGATGAATCGGTCCAGCTCGGTCACAATGGCTTCGGGGGTCAGGCCCGCCTCATTCATCGCCATCCACTGCACCTCCCCGGGACGGCTCGCTGGGGATCGGCGCCGGCTCGGCCGTCATCGGAAGCCGCTCGATCGTCAAATGATGGTTCGTGTAGACGCAGATGTCCGCGGCAATGTGCAGGGAGCGCCGGACCAGTTCGTCCAGCGCCAGGTCTGGGGCCGCCTCCACCAACGCCCGCGCCGCGGCCAGGGCGTACGAGCCCCCGGACCCCACGGCCGCCACGCCGTCGTCCGGCTCAATCACCTCGCCGGTGCCGGCTATCACCAAGAGGCTGTCAGCATCCCCCACCACCAACAGCGCCTCCAGGCGCCCCAGCGTGCGGTCCGTCCGCCAGTCGCGCGACAACAGGACGGCCGACCGCGCCAGCTGGCCGCGTGTTTCCTCCAACTTGCTTTCGAAGCGTTCAAACAGCGTCAGGGCATCCCCCACCGCCCCCGCGAACCCGGCCACGACGGCGCCGTGGTAGAGGCGCCGAATCTTGTTCGCGGTGTGCTTCATAATGGTGGTTTGCCCCAGCGTCATCTGCCCATCGCCCCCGAGAACGGTCTGACCCCCGCGGGTAACCCCCAGGATCGTGGTGCCGTGCAGGGTGAGAGGGTCAGGCCCGAGGATGTGCCCGCTCATAAACCGCCTCCAAATGTTCGACCGTGATGTGGGTATACGTCTGGGTGGTGCTGAGCCGCGCGTGGCCCAGGAGTTCCTGCACCACCCGCAGATCCGCCCCCCCCTCCAGCAGGTGGGTGGCAAAGGTGTGGCGAAGCCAGTGGGGGCTCACGCGCCGCACCACCGCCGTCCGGGCCAGCGCCGCCTTCACGAGGCGGCCCACGGCGCGCACCGCCAGCCGACGGCCGGCCCGGTTGACAAACAGCGCCGGTTCGTCCGCGCCGGCCATCTGAGGGCGGCCCTGGGCCAGGTACCGGTCCAGCGCCGAGAGGGCCGCACGCCCGACGGGGACGATCCGCTCATGGCCGCCCTTGCCGCGGACATGGACGAGGCCGGCGCCCGCCGACACGTCCACCACGTCCAGCGCCACGGCCTCTGCTGCGCGGAGGCCGGACGCATACAGGAGCTCCAGCAGAGCCGCATCGCGCAGGCCCCGCGGTCCCGGCCGCGCGGCACCCGCCAAAAGCCCCTCCACCTCCTCGCGTGACAGCGCGTGCGGGAGTCCCGGCCGGAACTTGGGCGCCCTCATACGGCGCGCGGGGCTTTCCGCCAGAAACCCCTCGGCGGCCAGCCACCGGTAGAACGACCGCACCGTGGCGACCTTGCGTGCCGCTGTACGCTTGGACAACCCGCGGCGCAGCAGCCCCGCCTGGTACCGACGCAGAACTTCCGGCGTGGCGGTCGCCGGGTGGCCCACGGATGCCAGGAGTTCACGCAGATCCAAGGCGTACGCACGGCGTGTGGCCGGCGACCCGCTCCCCTGCGAGGCGACGTGGTCCAAAAACTGCTCCACCAGCGCGGCCGCCGACGGCTCAGTCGTCTTGGCCGCTGGCTCGCCGTTCTTCATAGCCGCACCCCTCCCGTGCGCAGTAGAGACCCCCCTGGCCGCCGCGGCCCCGCTCGGCCAAGAAGGCGCCACAGCGGGGGCAGTTCTTGCCGCTGGGACGGTACCACGATACGAACCGGCACTCCGGAAAACCGCTGCACCCGTAGAACACCCGGCCTTTTTTGCTGCGCCGCACCACCACCGGGCGGTCGCACACCGGGCAGGCGGCGCCCGTGTCTTCGAGCCACGGCTCGGTGTGCTGGCATTCGGGATAACCGGAACACGCCAAGAAGCGACCGAAGCGGCCATGCTTGACCACCAGGGGCCGCCCGCAGTCCGGACACACCTTGTCGGTGGTCTCCACCGGCAAATCCGGAATGTCGGTGGCCGTTTCCGCACGCGCCAGCTGTTCGCGAAACGGGCCGTAGAAGCGCTCCAGCAGGGCGTGCCAGTCTTCGCCCCCGTCTTCGATGCGGTCCAGCTCCTGCTCCATGCCGGCCGTGAACTCCACGTCCACGATTTCGGGAAAGTACCGGCGCAGCAGATCCACCACCACGCCGCCCAGGTCCGTGGCCGACAGGCGACGATCCTCGCGCCGTACGTAGTCGCGGCTCAGCAGGGTCTCGACCGTCGGGGCGTACGTGCTGGGGCGCCCGATGCCCAGTTCCTCCATGGCGCGCACCAGGGACGCCTCGTTGTAGCGGGGCGGAGGCTCCGTGAAGTGCTGCTCAGGCTCCAGGGCCTCCAGTCTCAGCACATCGCCCCTGGTCACCCCCGGCAACGGCGGCCCGGCCTCCTCGGGGTCGTCAGGGTCCTGATACAGCGCCGTGTAGCCCGGGCTCTTGAGCCGTTGGCCGGTCGCTCGAAACTGATGGCCGCCGGCCACCACGGTGACGGCGACCGTGTCAAACACGGCCGGCGCCATCAAGCTGCCCACAAACCGCTCCCACACCAGTCGATAGAGACGGTACTGGTCCCGGGCCAACATGGCTTTCAACTGGCTCGGGTGCCGCGTCACCACCGTCGGCCGAATCGCCTCGTGGGCCCCCTGAACACCAGGCTTGTCGGCGACCCGGCGGCCCAGAGGCCCCACGGCGGCTTCCCCAAACGTGGCCGCGACATACGCGCGGCCCTCCTGCTCCGCCGTTTCGCTCACCCGGACCGAGTCGGTGCGAATGTAGGTGACCAGTCCTACCGTCCCTTCCCCCGCCACTTCCAATCCCTCGTACAGCTGCTGCGCCACCTGCATCGCGCGCTTCACAGTCATCCCGAGCCGCTTGGAGGCTTCCTGCTGGAGCGTCGACGTGGTAAAGGGCGCCGGCGCGAAGCGGCGACGCTCACGCTGGCGCACCTCGGTGACGACAAACGGCCCGCCGGCGGCCGCCGCGGCGGCCTCGGCCGCCGCCTCAGCGGAGAGCCGGCCCTTCTCACCCAGCGGCCCCACATAGGCGGCCCGGAGAGGCTCGCGCTCGCTCGTGACCAGCGCAGCCGCCAGCGTGTAGTACTCCTCGGGCGTGAACGCCGCGATGTCCCGCTCCCGGTCCACCAGGAGCGCCAACGCCGTCGACTGTACGCGGCCCGCCGACAGGCCCGGGCGCACCTTCCGCCACAACAGCGGTGACAGCTGATACCCGACCACGCGGTCCAGAATCCGGCGGGCCTGCTGCGCATCCACCAGGCCTCGGTGAATCGGCCGGGAGTTTTTGAGCGCACGTTCCACCGCATCTTTCGTGATCTCGTGAAATTCGATGCGGCGGGCGGCTTCGTCGGGGATGCCGAGGACAGACGCCAAGTGCCACGAGATGGCCTCGCCCTCCCGGTCCGGGTCGGTGGCCAGATACACACGGTCGGCCTTCTTGGCCGCATCCCGCAGCTGCTTGACCACCGGCCCCTTGCCCCGGATCGTGATGTACTTGGGCGAAAACTGCTGGTCGAGGTTGACCCCAAACTGGCTTTTGGGCAGGTCCCGCACGTGCCCCATGGACGGCAGCACCTGGTAGCGCCGGCCCAGAAAGCGCGTAATGGTGCGCGCTTTGGCCGGCGACTCCACGATGATCAGTGGCTTCGGCATCCGCATCCCTCCCGCTCTCCGCATCCCCGCCGCTGGCGCCCCCGAGTCTTGCCGGATTATATCAAGTGTGCGTCCCCCGCCGAAGCGGCCCGGCGCCGGCAAACGTCTGCCGATGCGCCGGGCACGGGCCGAAGCGGGCCAGCGCCGCCCGATGTTCGGCCGTGGGGTACCCCCGGTGCCGCCGGAACCCATACTGAGGATACTGGCGGTCCAGCGCATCCATGTAGCGGTCCCGCAGCACTTTGGCCACCACGGAGGCGGCGGCCACCGAGAGCGACCGCTGGTCGCCGTGCACCAGGGACTGCACTGGGCACGACCAGACGAGGGGCATGAAGTCCGTCAGCACCTGGTCCGGCACGGCGGGCAGTCGGGCCAGGGCCCGCGTCATCGCCACACGGCTCGCTTCCCGGATGTTGAGCCGCTCGATACCCCGGGGGCCGACGGCACCCACCCCGATGGCCACGACCGACGGGTCCCGGGTCAGCCACTGGTAGGTGCGCTCCCGTGCGGCGGGCCCCAGCTGCTTGGAGTCGTCCAGTTCCGGCACGCAGGCCGGCGGCGTGCGCCACAGGACGGCGGCCGCCACCACCGGACCCGCCAACGGCCCGCGGCCCGCCTCGTCGACCCCCGCCAGCAGGCGATGCTCCTGCCAGTATCCCGCATCAATCGCTGTGAGGCGGACCCAGCGCGGATCGTCGCGGCCGCTCACGGATTGCTGGGCGGCCGCTCGAGAGACCGCCGTCCCAGGACTCCGCGCTGAAAGTCCACCAGCACCGCCGCCGCGGCCCGGTGCCGGTCGACGGCGCCGCCACGCGTGAGAAATCCGCGCGCCCGGCCATACTCGTCCACCAGCGCTTGCGTCCCCGAGCCCTGGTCTCCAAGAATCTGGGCCGCCAGCTCCTCCAGCTCCTCGGGAGCGTACCCCACGGTCCCGAGTGCCTTCTGGCGCCAGTCGCGTCCCTGGGCGTGGGTGAGGACCCCCGGCAGGTCCAGCCACTCCCAACCATCGGCCAGCACCCACTGCGGCCCGCGGGTGACTCCCGGACGGTTGCCGGTTCGCAGACGATGGCGCCCCACCATCCGATTCAGCAGGGTCGACTTGCCCAGGTTCGGGAGCCCAATCACCGCCACCCGACGGGTCTTCGCCGTCCGCCGCACTGCTTCCAGGCCCGCCAACACCTGTCGCCGCACCCCCGGATCCGTCGCGGTGACCGCCACGGCGGGCTGGCCGACGGACTGCCAGTATTGCCTCCAAGCCTCAGTCACGGGGGCTGCCGCCACATCCGCCTTGTTCATCACCAAAAGGCGCGGACACGTCCCCACCCAGGCCGCCAGCCCTGGATAGCGGGTGGCCGCCGGCGCCCGCGCATCCACCACTTCCAGAACCGCCCCCAGGTAGGGTTTCAGGCGCTTCAGCGTAGACGCCGCATGCCCCATGTGACCGGCCCGCCAGTCCGATGCCCCCCCCATCACAGGCCGCCCATGTACTTCGGGGGCCACCAAATCAAAAAGGCATCTCCGCGCACCCGCGACTCACTCAGCAGCCCAAAGTAGCGGCTGTCGTAACTGTTGGGCCGATTGTCGCCCAAAACGAACAGATGCCCCTTGGTCACGTGGATCGGCCCATAATTGTACTTATAGTTTAATTTAATAAATGGTTCCTTGTAGAGGTGGCCGTTGATGAATACCTGGCCGGCGACGATCTTGACCGTCTCGCCGGGTAGACCGATCACCCGTTTGATCCAGTCCTCAGACTTCACCACGGGCGACCGAAACACAATCACCTCGCCGGTGCGGGGGCCTTCGATCTGGTACAACAGCTTATCCACCAGGACCCGGTCGTTGTTGTGCAGCGTGGGCATCATCGAGTAGCCCGACACCTGAAAGGACTCCAGGACAAAGGTCCGAATCAAAAACGCCAGCACCAGGGCCAGCACCAGCGTCTGCAGGACATCGAGCCACGCGGGCCGGGGGCGCCTCATGGGGCGGCCCCCCGTCCCCACCACCTGGGGGCACGCCCCGTCACCGCCGTTCCTTGATTCGTGCCGCCTTGCCCCGCAAGCCGCGCAGGTAGTACAGCTTGGCGCGGCGCACCTTTCCCCGGCGGGTGACCTCGATGCGCTCGATCCGCGGGGAGTGCACCAGAAACGTGCGCTCCACCCCCACGCCATACGACACGCGCCGCACGGTCATGGTTTCGCGGGACCCCCCGGACCGGCGCGCGATCACCACGCCCTCAAACATCTGGACGCGCTCGCGCGTGCCCTCGCGGATCTTCAAATGCACCCGCACCGTGTCCCCCGGGCGAAAGACCGGGATGTCCGTACGCAGCTGCTCCTCCTCAATGAGGCGAATCAAGTCCAAATCCGTTGCCTCCTTTTGGGCCGCAGCCAGTATAGCATTCACGGCCCGCGCGCCGCCAGCGCGGCGCCGCATCCGTGGCCTTACGCGTCTCCCGCGTCCCGCATGCGCCGCCGGGCGGCGCGCAGGCCTTCGGCCAGCCGCCACGCGCGGATCCGCTCGTGGTGTCCGGAACGGAGCACCTCCGGCACGTCGAGACCCCGATAGCTCACGGGCCGCGTGTACTGTGGGCCCTCCAGACGTCCGTCCTCCATGCTGAAGGAATCGTGTGCCGCCCCGTCAGACGCTCCCAGGACCCCCGGGAGCAGCCGGACCACCCCATCCACGATCACCATGGCCGGCAGCTCGCCGCCCGTCAGCACATAATCGCCGATGGACACTTCTTCTGCCTTCAGGAGCGGCACGACCCGCTGATCAATCCCCTCGTAGTGTCCCGCCACCAGCACCAGGTACGGCATCTGCGCCCAGTGCTCAAGCTGCCGTTGGTCCACCGGTCGCCCCTGCGCCGACGTCACCAGCACGGTGGGCGTCGCCGGCACACGCGCGGCCGCCCATTCCACCGCCCGCACGATCGGTTCCGGGCGCATCACCATGCCGGGGCCGCCTCCATAGGGATAGTCGTCGGTGAGATGGTGCTCGCCCACGCCAAACCGTCGCAGGGGAACGACATTCAGGGTCACCAACCCCTGAGCCGCCGCCCGAGCCACCATGCTGACGGCAAAGGGGCCTTGAAACATCTCGGGAAACAGCGTGACGAGGTCAATCTGCATGCGGCACCCACTCGGGCACCCGTCGCAGCGTCACGCGCCCAGCCGCCGGGTTCACGTCCACCCAGGCCAGCGCCAGCGGCACCAGGGCCCGCCCGCCGGATCCCTCCACCTCCAAGACATCCCTGGCAGCGCGCACGACCGCGGTGGCGACACCCACCCGCTCGCCCTCGACATCAAACACCGGCATCCCTATCAGGTCATGCCAGTAGTACTCATCGGGCGGCAGTGCCGTCAGCTCGTCCGCGGCCACAAACACGTCCGTCCCCACCAGTCGCTCGGCGGCGGTGCGGTCGGTCACCCCGGACAGCAGGATGACGGGCTGTCCACGGGCCGCGCGGCTGCCTCGCACCGTCCGTGCCTCACCATTCAGCCAGACGCGGTGGAGGCGCATCGCCCACTGGTCCACATGGTCGCTGGCAGGGTGCACCTTAAGCCCACCGTCCAAGCCATGCGCGCCCACGATGCGCCCAATTCGCACCGGATCCCGGTCGCTCGTCCCCTGCCCCATGTTACGGTGTGGCCACCAGCTTCTGCCGCTGCTCGTGGAACGCCTGGAGAATGCCGGCCCCTCTCAGGAGGCTCGCCACCGTATCGGTGGGCTCCGCGCCCTGCGACAACCAGTACAGCGCCCGCTCCCGGTCAATCTTCACCACGGACTCACGCGGTTTCGGGTCGTAGAACCCGATCTCCTCAATGAACCGACCATCGCGCGGCGACCGCGAGTCCGCCACCACCACCCGATAGAACGGGGCCTTCTTGGCCCCCATACGCCGCAAACGCAACTTCACCACAAGCGTCACTCACTTTCTTCAGGTCATCGGGTCGCCCGACCCCGGCTTCAGCGATCGGGGAGCGGCGGCATCCCCGGAGGCCACCCAGGCGGCGCGCCGCCCCCCGAACGTCGTCCCCGCTTCCCCTGGTTCTTGGCCTGGCGCATCATCTTGCGCATCATCTCATGCTGCTGCAGCAGTCGGTTGACATCCTGGACCGAGGTGCCGCTGCCCCGCGCGATGCGCCGCCGCCGGCTGCCGTCAATGATCTGCGGACGGCGCCGCTCCCGGGACGTCATGGATGACAGCATCGCCTCCACCCGCACCAGGCCGCGGTCGTCGATTTCCGGCATGCCCTTCGTCCGTTGGCGCAGGCCGGGAATCATGTCCATCAGCTGGGACACCGGTCCCATCTTTTTTACCTGTCGGAGCATGGCCTGGAAGTCGTCCAGGGTAAAGTCCGCCCGGTGCAGCCGTTCGGCCAGCTCGGCGGTGGCCTCCTGGTCGACCGACGCCTCGGCCCGCTCGATGAGGCCCAACACGTCTCCCATGCCCAAGATTCGGCCTGCCATCCGGTCCGACTGGAACGCCTCGAGCCCGTCCAGCTTCTCGCTGACGCCGACCCACTTGATGGGCAGGCCGGTGGCCTGGCGCATGGACAGGGCGGCACCGCCACGGGCGTCGCCGTCCATCTTGGTCAGAACAATGCCCGTGAGCGGCAGCCGGTCGCGAAACGCCGTCGCCACGTTCACCGCATCCTGCCCCGTCATGGCGTCCACCACCAGGAGGGTTTCGTGCGCCGGCAGCACCCGCTGCATCGCCACCAGTTCGTCCATCAGGGCCGCATCCACGTGCAGCCGCCCGGCGGTGTCAATAATGGCAACGTCGGCCGCCAGACGGCGGCTCTCTGCCTCCACCCGCCGCATCAGCTCGGGGGGCGCGACCGACAGGTCGTGCAGCACCGGCACGCGGAGGCCCTCAGCTAGGCGCTCCAGCTGGTCCACCGCCGCCGGGCGATAGATGTCGGCCGCCACCAGCAGCGGGTGGCGCCCCCGCTGAACCAGCACCCGGGCCAGCTTGGCCGCGGCGGTCGTCTTGCCCGCGCCCTGGAGTCCTACCAAATAAAAGACGGTAGGCGGCCGCGACGCCATCTGCATCGGAGGCGGTTCGGGTCCCAGGAGCGCCACCAGCTCGTCGCGCACCACGCGAATGACGGCTTGGGCGGGGGTTAAACTGGCCAGGACGCTTTCGCCCACGGCTCGCTCTTCCACGCTGGCGATAAAGCTTTTCACGACGCGAAAGTTGACGTCCGCCTCCAAGAGCGCCAAGCGCACGTCCCGGAGCGCCAGCCGCACGTCGGCCGCCGTCAGCTTGCCTTTCTTGCGCAAGGGAGCCAGCGCCCGATTCAGCTTGTCCGTCAGTGATTCAAACACCACGCGCCTCCCCCACCGCCGGCCGGCCGCCGTCGTACCCCTCTTCCTGAACCCACCGATCGTACAGACCGGCCAACGCCCGGGCTGCCGGACCCTCCGGCAGCCCGGCCAGCAGTTGAGCCCACTCTGCGAAGTGCGCGGCCCGCCGGTTTTCGGCCGCCACCAGCCCCAGACGCTCCTCCCACGCCACCAGGCGCTCCTGAGCGCGCTTCAACAGCAGAGCCACCGCCGTCCGCGTGATGCCGACGGCGGTGGCCACTTCGGCCAGGGACCAGTCTTGGTCGTAAACCAGGGTCCACACCTCGCGCTGCCGAACCGTCATCAACGGTCCGTACGCTTCGGCCATACGGGCCGCATACAGCGGATCCCAGCGCGTGGGGACACCTCCTCGCGAGTCGGTGGTTATGGATACCCATTAACACCGCAACCGATTCTACGCGGCGTTCCTGGCCCTGTCAAGCCGCGGCGCCCCCCTCAGGACGGAGTCGACGTCAGGGTGGGTACGGCCGCCACCTCCTGGTACAGCTCGGCCAATGCGCGGGCCATCTGCTCCCGCGTGTAGTACTGCGCGACATGGGCGATGCCCGCAGCCCCCAGGGTGCGCGCGGACGTCGCATCCCGGTGCAGCGTGAGGGCGGCGTCCAGCAGGGCGTGGGTGTCCTCGGCGGGCCCCAGCCAGCCGGTCTCGCCCGGCACCACGACGGACGCCTGGCCCGGCACGGCGGTGGCCACTACCGGCGTGCCCGACGCCATCGACTCCAGGGCCGCCATGCCGAGGCTGGCATGCCGGGCCGGCAGGATGGTGACGGCCGCAGCCGCGTAGTACCGGGCCAGGTTGCGATGATTCAGCGTGCCCAGGAATCGAACGCCCTGCTGCTGCCACGCCTCGCCGTCGTCGTTGGGGGCATGCATGCCGGCCACCAGGAGCACCGCGTCCGCCGGAAGCCCACCCGCCCGGTGGCGTTCGGTCCAATCCGTCAACAGCGCCCGCACCCCGTCGTCCGCATGACCGACGACCGTCAGGAGCCCCCGGTGCTTCTGGCCCAGCGCCTTCAACACCGGACCCGGCTCCCGCTGAAAGAACGTGCTGACGTCGACGCCGGGACTGATGACCCGGACCCGGGCGTCGGGCGCCAATTCCAGGATGCGGTCGGCAAACGCAGGATACGGCACCACCACCCAATCGGCCGCGCGAAGTTGACTCACCATGGCGTCGGCCGTCGCGGCGTCCTCCAGGGCGGGGTCGGGCATGGCCCACGGCGAGTGTACCCAGGGCACCCCCAGGGCCCCCCGGAGGTGGGAGGCCACCGCGCCGGACATCCAGTGGTGGCTGTGCATCAGCTGGTAATGACGGCGCTGGCTTCGGATCCACTCCAACGCCTCGCGGCCCCAGGCCGGTGCCGCGTCCGCCAGCGCGGCGTCGGAGGCCACCGCGCGAAGCCGCACGACCCGTGCCAGATGACCCAGCGCCGAGCGCTCGACCGCGCCGTCGCCGCCAGCGGTCATCACATCAATTCCGTAGCCCTCGGCCTGCACCGCGCGCACCGCCTCACGCACCAGTACCTGGCGCCCGCCGACGATGCCCCCGGAAAACGGGCTCAACGGGTCTGCCAACATCGACAGGTGCAACAATCGCCGCTCCAACCGGTCCACCTCCGCTCCCATCCCACTATGCGTGCCTCACCGGGGGATAAAAAAACCGTTCCCCACTGCCAACAGGGCAAATCGGGGGACGGACAGAAAAACGACCTCGAGTCCCCCTTGCCGACGAAGTTAGCTGACGGATTCGGGCTGGGTGCCCTACGGCCGAAGCCGATTCACCCCAAAATTCGGTTCCTCCGTTCCCCGGGCTTTCCAGGGATTTGGCATTCAAGGCTGAGCCTATTATATGAATCCCGGCGGCTGCCGTCAATGGCGCGCCGCCCGCCGGGCTCGCGGAACGATTGCCGAACACCAGGAGGTGCCGTCTCTGTGGTACGCTGGTCGCCCAATCAAGGAGGGGCCGCGTGCTGACAGCCGGCGATGTGACGGTGCGCCCCATGGAACTGGACGACATCCCGCTGCTGCACGCGTGGTCCAAAGACCTGGAGATTGAGCACGAAAGCGGCTGGGCCCCCTGGATGTCGCGCGCGCGGTTTGACCGGCGCTATGAAGAGTTGGTCCGGGAGCCTCCCGAGGACTTGGTGCTGCTCGGCATCCAATATCGCGAGGCGCTGGTGGGCTACGTGGAACTGGCCGGCCTGTCCCACTGGGAGCGGCGCGCAGCGCTGGGGTTCGTGGTGGCGAACCGGGCCGTGCGGCGCCAGGGTGTGGGCGCGACGGCCGTCATCCTCGCGATGGACTACGGATTTTCCCGCGAGGATCTGGACCGCATCTACGCCGAGGTGTATCCATTCAACCTCCCATCGCTCCGCCTGCTGGAAGGGATCGGGTTCCAGCGGGAAGGGGTCCTGCGCCAGCACGAGGTGCATCAGGGGCACCGGACCGACGTGGTCGTCCTGGGCATGCTGCGCCATGAGTTTTATGCCCGCCACCCCTCCCGGCTCCCGGGCGGATGGCCGACTTAGCCGGGCTGCCCGCGGCCCAGGAGCGCGTCCACGAATGCCTCCCGGCGAAAGGGCTCCAAATCCTCGGCCTGCTCGCCCAGCCCGATCCAGCGCACGGGCAATCCCAACTCTTGATGGATGGCCAACACCATGCCTCCTTTGGCGGTGCCGTCAAGTTTCGTCAGAATAATGCCGGTGGCCCCGACTCCCTGGAACAGTTCGGCCTGGCGAATGGCGTTCTGACCCATCGTCGCATCCAGCACCAGCAGGGTGTGATGAGGCGCGCCGGCATGCGCCCGGTCCAGCACCCGTACGATCTTCCCCAGCTCCTGCATGAGCGGGGTTTTGGTGTGCAGGCGCCCGGCCGTGTCGATAATCGCCAGATCCATGTGGCGGTTGACTGCCGCCTGCACGGTGTCAAACGCCACCGCCGCGGGGTCGGCCCCGGGCCCTTGTTGGAGCACGGGCACCGCAACCCGTCGCGACCACCCCTCGAGCTGTTCGGCGGCGGCGGCTCGGAATGTGTCCGCCGCACCCATCAGCACACGGGCGCCCCGTCCCTGAAACTGGCCAGCCAGCTTGCCCACGCTCGTGGTTTTGCCTGAGCCGTTCACACCCAGCACCACCCACACTTGGGGTCGCTCCTGCGGCAGGTGCCAGGGGTCAGGATCGTCGGGTGGCAGAAGCGCCAGCAGCTCTTCCCGCAGCAGGTCATGGAGAGCCGCCTCCGACACCGGCCGGTCCTCCCGCAGCCGGGCGCGCACCCTCTCCATCACGGCCTCCACGGTGGTCGGGCCGAGATCCGCCTGATACAGCGTGTCCTCCAGCACATCCCAGAACTCGTCGCTGACGCGCAGTCCCACCAGGCGCCGCCATCCGGTCTCCACCCGATCCCGGGTTCGCCGCAGCCCCTGCCACCATCTTCCGCGACCACCATCGGCCATCCTCAGCCCACCTCCGCCGGGGGGTTGCTCGTTCCCAGACGCACCGACACCAGGCGGCTCGCGCCGCCGCCATCGGTGGCAAACCCCCAAAGGGCTGCGGCCTGCTCCATCGTGGACTTGTGGTGCGTCACCACGACGTACTGCGAATGCCGGCGCCGAGCCAGATACAAGGCGAAGCGCCGCGCATTTTCCTCATCCAGGCTGGCCTCCGCCTCGTCCAACACGACGAGCGGGGCCGGTCGCACGTCCAGCAGGGCAAAGAGCCAGGCCAGCGCCCCCAGCGCCTTCTCGCCCCCGGACAGCAACCCGAGCGACTGCGGCCGCTTGCCTGGTGGTTCCACCCACAGCTCAATCCCCGGTTCGGGCGTCGACACCCACTGGAAGCCTCCGCGCCCCCCGCCAAACATCTCGGTCACCGCGGTGGCGAAGGCGGCTTCCAGCTGCTGCAGCGCCTGCCGCCGCCGGCCTTCCACTTCTCCCGCCAAATCTCCCAGCGTCGCCTCCAAATCTCGGGCGGCCCGTTCCACATCGCTTTGTTCGGCCTCCAGAAAGTGGGCGCGCTCCTCCAACGTCTGATAGGCGGCCAGGCTCCCGGGCCGAATGGTTCCCAATGCTTCGGTCTCACGCGCCAGGGCCGCCAGCTTCCGCTCCGCGTCGGCGACGTCCGCGACCGGTGAGCCCGCGGACTCCCGGTCCGCGGCCAGTTCCTCCAGCTGGCCGCCGGCCCGCTCCTGTTCCACGGCCAACTGCTGGGCGCGCTGCTCCAGGCGGGTCCGCTCGAGGCGAAGCCCCCCCAGTCGACCGTCGGCCGCCTCGATGCGGCGCCTTAAGGCGTCGGCCCCCTCCCGGGCGTCCGCCACCTGCCGTGTCAAACGCGCGAGCTCGACGTCAAGCTCCGCCACGTGCTGTTCGGCGTCGTGCACCTCGGTCGCGACGGTGTGGGCCCGCGCGGCCAGCGCCGCGGCGCGGCGCCCGACCGCGGCGCGCTGTTCTGCCGCACGAGCCAGCAGCGCGGCCCAGCGTGCCTCTTCCTGTCGGCGCTCCGCTGCCACGGCTTCCCAGCGCCGCCGCTCGGCCACCAGGGCCGCTCGCTGACCCTGGAGCTGCTGACAGGCGTCCACGGCGGCGCGCCACGCCGCCTCGGCTTCCTCGGCCACTTGTTGGGCGGCCGACAGCCTCGACGCGCCATCTTCGTCTCCTGAGTCGGCGGGGGACCAGGCGGCCAGCGCCGCCTCCAGGCGTGCCGCGGTTTGCCGGTGTTCCACCCCAAGCCCATGGAGCCTCCGTTCCAGCTCCGCCAGCGCCGCCTCGGCCTGTCGCGCCTCCTCTTCCACACTGGCCACGAGCTCGCGCAATCCCTCCAGCTGCGGACGCTCAGCAGCCAGCTGGTCGGCCAGCCGCGCGATTTCCGCGCGACGGGTCCACGGCGACGCCGCCTGCCCTGGGGAACCCCCGGTGATCGCGCCGCCGGGGTGCACGAGCTGGCCGTCCCGTGTGACCAGTCGATAGCGAAAGCCAATGAGCCGCCCAAGCGCCAGGGCGTCTTCCAAGCGCTCCACCACCACCACGCGCCCCAGCCGGTGGGCGGCGGCCGGGCGCAGCGACTCCGCGATCGTGACCAGATCGAGCGCCCAACCCGTCACACCTTCCTGGCGCCCGATGTCATCATCGCCCGCGTTGGGCCGTGCCGGCCGCACGGTATTCAGCGGGAGAAACGTCGCCCGCCCCAGTCCGTGGGCCTGCAGGTGGCGCACCGCGTCGCGGGCATCCCGGTCGGTGCCCACGACCACGTCCTGCGCCGCCCCCGCCAACGCGGCGTGAATGGCGACCCGGTAGGGATCGGGCACCTCGATGAGCGTGCCCAGCGTGCCCAGGATCCCCGACAGCGTTCCCGCCTGGGCTGCCGCCAGCGTGGCGCGCACCCCCTGGCCGTAGCCTTCGCCCTCGGCCTCCAGCTGGTGCAGCACCCGGTGCCGCGCCTGCCGCTGGGCTACCTGCTGTTCCAGTGCCGCCAAGCGCTGCCGCTCGGCGGCGAGATACTGCCGCAAGCGCTCCCCCTGCTGCACTTGGTCCCGCCGCTCCCCGGCCACCGTCGCCACCCGCGCCGCTTGGTCGTCCACTTGGGCCCTGAGCGCCGCCAGCGCCTCCGCGGGATGCTCCGCGTCCGGACCCAAGATCCCCGCCAGGCGGTCCCGCGCGCGCTGCTGGGCGGTGCTCGCGGCGGCGAGCCGGTCACGTGCCGCCGCCAGCGCCCGAAAGGCCTGCCCGCGGCTTTCTCGGTCGGCTTCGGCTTGCTTCTGCTCGCGCTCCACCGCCTCGAGGGCTTGCGACACGGCTTCCAGACGGTCCTCCCCGACCGTGCTCGGTCGCTCGCCGGGCGGCGGTGCCGCATCGTCGCGCTGGGCCTCGGCCAGCCAGCCCTCGATCTGCGTCTGTTCGGCCCGCAGGCTGTCCAACCGCCCCTGCCACCGCTGCCGCGACTGCTCGCACTCCATCGACCGGCGGGTGAGCTCGGTCACGTGGGCCTCCCCGGCCGTGACCTCCGCCGCCGCGCCTTGGCGGGCCGCCTCGGCCTCTGCGGTCTCGGCCGCCAGCGCGTCCTGCCGCTGGGCCACCGCCGCCCGCTGCTCCGCCAGCCGATGAACCAGACGCTCCAAGCGCGCCCGGCGCGCGGCCTTCAGACCGACCCGCAAGCCATCCATCTGAGAAGCCAGGGCCATGTACTGCCGCTCGCGATCGGCCTCGGCGGCCATTTCATCCATTTCGCGCCGGACGCCCAGCGTCAGGTCCCTAGCCCTGACCACGTCGCGCGCCACTACCTCCAGCTGCTGGCGGGTTTCCTTCTCGCGGAGCTGGACGCGTGTATTGCCCGCAGCTTCCTCCACCTGCAGCAGCCGGTCGGCGGGCCGCTGCAGCAGCGCGGCTTCAATGCGTCCCTGGCCAATGACGGCGTAGGCGGCCCGTCCCAGCCCGCTGTCCAGGAACCAGTCGGTGAGATCTCTGAGCCGAACGGGCCGATTGCCCACCAGATACTCGCTGTCGCCCTGTCGGTACAGGCGGCGGCCCACGCGCAACACCTCGGGCCAGCCGGGCATGGCTCCGTCCGCGTTGTCAAACTCCAGGGTGACCTCCGCCAGCTGGGCGGCCCGCCGGCGTGGTGTCCCGTTCCACAGGAGTTCCTCCCAGCGCTCCGCGCGCAGCTCGCGGACGCGCTGTTCCCCCAATGCCCAGCGAATGGCATCCACCACGTTGCTCTTGCCGCCCCCGTTGGGGCCCACCAGCGCCGTCAAGCCGGGAGGCAGGTCGATGCGCACTTCGCCGGCGAATGACTTGAATCCGTATAGCTCTACTGCCTTGAGATGCATGCCGCCCCCACTTTGCGTGTCGCTGTGGCCATTGTACCGTTCTGACCGTGGCGACGCCGAACGCCGAATCGGACGAGATACCGAGTTCCTGTACCGACGACCCCCGTGACCGCGTTTTGGACTGTATTTCTGTAAAGGACGAGGGCATCGTAGTGCGAATGTGTCGCCCATGGATGTGGCGGACAAAATCGCGGACGTGATCCTCTCCGACCCCTCGGTGAGCGTGCGCGAGATTGCGCAGCGCTTGGGCTACGCCGAGGAGAAGACGATCTACTACTGGATGAACAAGCGGGGTTTTCATGGGATCCGGCCGTTCAAGCGCGCGGTCCTCACGGGTCAGTATCGGGCGGCATCGCGGGCGCGCGAAGCCGTCGGGCGCCCCGGACGCCTGCCGGTGGCGGATCGTCTCACGAAAACCGGCGAGCCCGTGTATACTGGCGAGACGCTCCCCATCACGCTGGACCGCGGACGGGGGCTCTTCGTGTGGCGCTATCAGGGACCGCCCGATCTGGGCATCCTGCCCGGCGATTATCTCGTCATCGGCCCCGTCAACTTGGAGGCGGCAGCGGTGGTACTGGCCGTCGGGCCCGAGCAGGCGCCGACCATCCGCCACGTCGTCCACGCGGATGGTGGGCCTCTGTTGGTGGAACCGCTGCGCGCGGCCATCGATTCGTCGGCCCATGCGATTGGCACGGTGCTGCAGGTGCTGCGCGTCCTGCCGCCTGCCACCATCTGACAGACCCCGCCCACAACCGGACGGCGGCGCCGCGCGTTATACCCCCAGAGCCCCGAATCGGGTGCGTCTTTGCGTATGCTACAATGGCCGGCGAGATGCGCCGACCGGGGCCACGTGGTAGTGGCCCTCATTATGAACCCCGAGGCAGGGATCCGCTGTGAAGTGAGGTGATGGAGTGCGTTGTGCGCGTTGTGGCTTTGACAATACGAGTGCGTCGACGTTCTGCCGTCAGTGCGGCAAGCGATTGCGCGGCGCGTCCAAAACCCCCAAGGGGCCCCAGCGGCGCCTCCGGTGGGGCCGGATGGTGCTGCTGGGCGCCGGCGCCGTCGTGGTCCTCACCCTCGGCGTGGTGGGCAAATCCGTCCTGGCGGCGTGGCGCACCATGCCGACCATCAGCAAGGTGGTGAACGCCACTGCGCAGGACTCCATCGTCTACGACCGCTACGGCCAGCAGGTGGAAGTGCTGCACGGCCCCTCCAACCGGATGACCGTGTCCTCCATCGGTCAGGTGTCCACGCCGATGCAGGATGCCATCGTGGCCATCGAGGACCACAGCTTCTACACCAACCCGGGGTTCGACCTGAAGTCGATGGCCCGCGCGGCCGTGGCGGACGTCCTCCACCGCGGCGGCCTGCAGGGAGCCAGCACGATCACGGAACAGCTGGCGAAAACCTTGTACCTGAAGGACAACCAGAGCCTCACGTACAAGCTCCAGGAAGTTTTCCTGGGCCTGCAGCTGGCGCGCATGTACTCCAAGCAGCAAATTTTGACCATGTACTTGAACAACGTCTACTTTGGCGACGGGGCCACCGGTATTGCCGCGGCGGCCAACGCCTACTTCAACGAGAAGCCGTCGCAGCTGACGCTGGCGCAGGCCAGCGTGATTGCGGGACTCGTCCAGGCCCCGTCCCTGTACGACCCCTACGTGAATCCGAAGCTGGCCAAAGCGCGCCAGCTACAGGTCCTGCAGGCGATGGAAACCTACCAGGGCTTGTCCCACCAGGCCGCCATGGCGGCGTACGACGCGCCCCTGAACTTGCATCAGGGCACGATCCAGCAGCAGGCCTCCGACCCGTATCCCTGGTACACCACGACCATCATCAGTCTGCTGGAGGGTGCGCCCTACCACCTGACCTTTCAGCAAATCACGCAGGGCGGGCTCCACATCTACACGGCGCTGGATCCGAAGGTGTACAACATCTCCCAGAACGCCGTCACGTACTGGATGAACCACAACTTTGGGCCTTCGACCAAAAAGGTCCCGTTTCATCAGGCCGCGGCCGTGGTGATGGATCCCCAAAACGGGTATGTCCTGTCCATCATCGGCGGGCGCAACCCGTCCCAGGCCGTCGCCTTTGAGGAAAACTTCGCCTTCCAGGCCCACCGCAGCACCGGGTCCTCCATCAAACCCATCATGGAGTACACCCCGGCGCTCGCCCAGGGCCTCACCCAGATGACCGTGATGCAGGACATCCCGCAGTTTCGCCGCAATGGCAACTGGTGGCCGCAGAACGACAACCACCTGAACGTGGGCTACATCACGCTGCGCGATGCGTTGGGCATCTCGGACAACAACATCGCGGTGCGGCTGCTGAACAAGATCGGGCTCAACTACGGATTTAACTTTGCCAATCAGAAGTTTGGCCTCACCCTGAATCCCGCGAACCTCACCCAGTCCGGCCTCGCCATGGCCATCGGTGGATTCCTGCACGGCCCCACGCCCATGCAGATGACCGATGCCTACGACGCCATCGCCAACGGCGGCGTCCGCATGAAGCCGATTTTCATCACCAAGGTCACCAACCAGTACGGAGCCGTGCTGTTTCAGAACAAGCCCAGCGGCCAGCGGGAGTTCTCTCCGCAGGTGGCCTACATCATGACCCAGATGATGCAGCGCGTGTTTTACCCCGGCCCGCTGCCCGGGCTGTCCACCGACACCGGCATGGGCCAGTACACGACCGGCTACAATCTGTCGCCGGGTCGGCCGGCGGCTGGCAAAACGGGCACCAACAACGGCTACGCCGACGCCTGGTTTGACGGCTTTACGCCCCAGCTGCTGTCGGTGGTGTGGGAGGGCCGCCAACTTGAGGAGCCGAACGTGCCCCAGTATCTCATCAACGGTCAGGGCCCGGCTTACGGGGCCGCGGCCGCCGGCCCCATCTGGCGGCAAATTATCCAGCAGTCGTCGGCGGCCCTGCACCTCCCGCCGGTCAACTTCACCAAGCCCAGCGGCATTGTGTACGTCCCCGATGTCAGCATCACCTCGGGCCTGCTGGCGGGCCCCTACACGCCTCAGCACGACATCCAGGGCGCCGACTTCATCGCCGGCACCCAGCCGACCACCGTGGGACACAGCCACGTGATGGAGCCGGTGTTGGTGAGCAACCCGCATCTGCTGTGGCAGCCCGGTTGCGGCCCGTACGTCGACAAAGTCTTTCTGACGAAAGAGCCGAACTGGCGGCCCGGCATGCCGTTGCCGCTCGACCACTTCCAGTGGGCTCCCACGGCCACGTGCACGCCGTCCAGCGGGAACGGCAACGGGAACGGCAACGGGAACGGCACGGGCACGCCGCCTGGCAACGGCACCGGGACCGGCAACGGCACCTCGCCTGGCACCGGGACCGGCAACGGCACCTCGCCTGGCAATGGGACCTCGCCTGGCAATGGAACAGGCAACAGCACCGGCTAGCCCACCGGGCCGCCCCAGACCGAGAGCGGTCGCCGCCACCCCTATGTGGCGCCAACCGCTCTCGGTGCTCCTGGATCCCAGCCACGAGCTCGCGGCCGGCGTGGACGTACGGTCCCCCAGCTAGCGGGCTCGCTGTGGCTCCAGGACCCCCCACGCCGCCGCAGCGGCCGCCTGCTCGGCCGCCTTCTTGCTGCGTCCGTCCCCGCGTCCATGCTCCTGGCCCGCCCAGGTCACGGCGACGGTGAACACCTTGGCGTGTTCGGGGCCCCCCTCCGCCACCACGTGATAGCGCGGCACGTGCCCGGTGCGAATCAAGCGCTCGGCCAAGCGGGTCTTGTAGTCGCGCGGCCGCGTGCCCGCCTCGTCCAGCACCGGAGCGAGCACCTCCAGGACCCGCTGACTGGCTTGGGCGAGGTTTGTCGACAAGTACGCCGCGCCCACCACCGCTTCGAACGCGTCGGCCAAAACGGACGGCTTCTCAGCCCCCCCCGTCGCCCGCTCGCCCCGACCGAGGCGCATCTGGGCCCCTATCCCCAGCGCCCGCGCCGCCCGGGCCAGCGCCGACTCGCGCACCAGCGTGGCGCGGGCTTCCGACAGCTGGCCCTCGTCCCAGTCCGGGTGCTGGCGAAACAGCCAATCGGTCACCGCCAGTTGGACGACCGCGTCGCCCAAAAACTCCAGGCGCTCGTTGAACGAAACACCCTCACCCACTTCGTGCGCGTACGACGAGTGCGTGAGGGCCGCTTCCAAGAGGTGGGCATCCGGGACCCACCGCCCAAGGTTCATGGCGTCGGAGGCCAGACGCCAAACGCCAGGGACGCATTGTGGCCCCCAAATCCAAAGGCGTTGGACAACGCCGCGGCGACGTGCGCCGGCCGCGGGACATTCGGGACGTAGTCCAGGTCGCACGCCGGATCGGCGTGTTCCCAGTTGGCAGTGGGCGGCAGCACCTGGTGGTGCAGAGCGAGCGCGGTCGCAATGGCCTCCACCGCGCCGGCGGCGCCAAACAGATGGCCCGTGACCGACTTGGTGGACGATACCGCCAACTGGTACGCGTGGGCGGCAAACACCCGCTTGATGGCGGCGGTTTCTGCGGCGTCCCCCAGCGGCGTCGACGTCCCGTGCGCATTGATGTACCCAATGGCCTCGGGCGCCAGGTGGGCGTCTTGCAGCGCGGCCCGCATGGCGGCCACCGCGCCATCCCCGTCGGGATGCGGCTCGACCATGTGATACGCGTCGGCCGACCGGCCGTAGCCCACCAGCTCCGCGTAAATGGGCACCCCGCGCGCCTGGGCGTGATCCAACGCCTCCAGCACCAGCACCCCGGCGCCTTCCCCCATCACGAAGCCATCGCGCTGCGCGTCGAAGGGGCGGGAGGCATGCGCGAGGTCGTCATTGTTGGTCGACAGCGCCCGCATGCTGGAAAAGCCGGCCAGCGCAATCGGCAGGAGCACGGCTTCGGCCCCTCCCGCCAGCATCAGGTCCGCATCGCCATGTTGAATCGTCCGCATCGCGTCCCCGACCGCATGCCCCGATGACGCACACGCCGTGGTGACGGAGGCATTGGGTCCCATCAGGCCAAAGCGAATCGCGGTCTGGCCAGCCAGCATGTTGCCGATCATCATGGGAATGAAAAACGGACTCACACGCCCGGGGCCACGCGACTCCAAAACATGCAGCTGGTCCACCAGCGTCTCCATGCCTCCGATGCCGGTGCCCATGCTCACCCCGCTGCGCCACGGATCAGGACTGCGGAGCTCAGCATCATCCCACGCCAGCTGGGCGGCGGCGACACCCAGCTGGGTGTACCGGTCCATATGACGAACGTCCTTCCGGTCCAGATACGCCGCCGGGTCAAAATCCGGCACGTCGGCCGCAAACCGCGTGGGATAGTTGCTCGCGTCGAAGCGACTAATGGGCCGGACACCGCTGCGCGCGGCCAGCAGACCGTCCCAAAAGCTGCGATGGCCCGTGCCGACTGGCGAAATGACCCCCAACCCCGTAATGACCACGCGGCGTGTGGGCGGCCTTGCCACCACTCCCTTGGGATCCACCTTCATGGGTCAGGCGTGGTCCCGGATGTAGTCCACCGCGTCGGTGACCGTCGCAATTTTTTCAGCGTCTTCGTCCGGGATTTCCAGGCCAAACTCTTCTTCCAAGGCCATCACCAGCTCCACGATGTCCAGCGAGTCGGCTCCCAGGTCTTCGATGAAGTGGGCCTCCGGGCGCACCTCGTCCTCCTCGACGCCCAGCTGATCCACAATGATCTCCTTCACCTTGGGAAACACATCTACGCCCTTGTCCGCCATCTCGCTGACTCCTCCTGTTACTGGATTGCCAAGCCGCCGTCCACGACCAGCACATGGCCGGTCACGTACGGGGCCTGGGTCAAAAACCACACGGCATCGGCCACATCGTCGGGAGCGCCCACGCGCTGCAACGGAATCGCTTCGGCCACTTTCGCACGCTGTGACTCAGTCATGGCCGCCAATAAGTCGGTTTCGATAAATCCGGGGGCCACTGCGTTGGCGGTGATGCCGCGGCTCGCCCACTCCTTAGCCAGTGACTTCGTAAACCCAATCATACCCGCTTTGGCCGCCGAATAGTTGGCCTGCCCGGCATTCCCGATGAGACCGGCCACCGACGCCACGTTGACGATCCGGCCAAAGCGCTGCCGCACCATGGGTCTCAGTGCGGCCTTGCAGCAGTAAAACACGCTCGCGAGGTTGGTGTCCAGCACCGCCGTCCAGTCGGCGTGCGACAGGCGCGGCACCAAACCGTCCCGAGTGATGCCCGCGTTGTTGACCAGCAGGTCCAACCGCCCGAAGCGCTCGTGCACCGTGGCGACCAGCGCCTCGGCGGCTCGAGGATCCGCCACGTCGGCCTGGAATGCCTCCGCCTCGCCCCCGCTCTGGCGCACCGCCTCCACCACGCCCGCGGCCCCCTGGGCATCCCCGCGGTAGTTGACGGCGGTCGCGACCCCCTCACGCGCCATGCGCAACGCAATGGCCCGCCCAATGCCACGCGACGCCCCGGTCACCAGCGCCACACGTTTCGCCTCGCTCATCTGGTCCCCCCTGGCATGCCCAAATGCGAATCGATTGTAGCCTTTAGGATGTTACCAGTTCAAGCGCGGCGGCAAACCCCGCCGGGTCTTCCACCGCGTGCACGGCCACCCGGCGCTGCACCCGCTTGATGAGCGCACTCATCGCATGACCGGGTCCGCACTCCAAGAACCCCTGGGCGCCATCCTGCACGAGACGATGCAGACCAGCTTCCAGGCGCACGGGGTGGGACACCTGCGCCACCAGGCGTGGCACCGCCTCGTCGGCGGTCCACACCGCCTGCGCGTCGACATTCGCCAGCACCGGGAAGCGCCCCCGAGCCGCCCACTCCACTTCGGCCAGCGCGGCCGCCAGCGGTTGTTCTGCCGGCGCCAGCAGTCGGCTGTGAAAGGGGGCGGATACCGGCAGCCGGACCACGCGGGCGCCTCGAGCCCGGGCTTGGGCCTCCAGGGCTTCCAAGCCGGCCAGGGTACCGGACACCACCAGTTGACCCGGGGCGTTGTAGTTGGCCGGTTCCACCCACCCTGCCGTCTGGGCCGCCACGGCCAAGTGCTCGACGGTCCCCGCATCCAGCCCCAGCACCGCCGTCATCCCACCCACGCCGGCCGGCACCGCCGTTTGCATCAGGTGGCCCCTGAGCCGTGTCACCCGGACGGCGTCGCCGAATGGCAGGAGGCCACTGGCCACCAGCGCGCTGTACTCGCCCAGACTCAGCCCCACGGCCGCCACCGGATCCGGCGGGTCCAGGGCCCGCCAGGCGGCCACACTGACGGTGAGAATGGCGGGTTGCTGCACCTCCGTGTCCACCAGCCGCGACTCCGGCCCCTCCCACAGGACGGCGCGCAGACGGTAGCCTAGGACGTCCTCGGCTTCGTCAAAGACCCGCCGGGCGGCGGGAATGTCCGCGAGGGCCTTGCCCATGCCCACATACTGGCTCCCCTGGCCGGGAAACAGGGCGGCCCACTTCATCGGCCCCACCGCACCACGGCGGCGCCCCAGGTGAGCCCCGCGCCAAACGCGGCCACGGCCACCACGTCGCCGGCTTTCAGCCGGCCCTCGTCCCGCGCCTCCGCCAGCGCCAGCGGAATGCTGGCCACCGACGTATTGCCATAGCGCTCGATGTTGACCATGAAGCGGTCCAGGTCCAACCCCAGCCGCCGGGCCGCCGCCTCAATGATGCGCGCGTTGGCCTGGTGGGGCACCACCAGATCCAGATCCGCCAGGGACAGCTGCGCCGCTTCCAGCGCGCCGGCAATCGCCTCCGGCAGCGCGCGCACGGCAAATCGAAACACGTCGTTCCCGGCCATTTTCATGTAGTGCTGCCGGCGAACGATGGTCTCCTGGTTGGCCGGCATCGCGGAGCCTCCGGCGGGCAGCATGAGCAACGGCCCCCCGACCCCGTCGCAGTTCAAGTACGACCCCAGCACCCCGCGGTCCCCGGTGCCCGCCTCCAGCACCACGGCCCCCGCCCCATCCCCGAACAGCACGGCCGTCGAGCGGTCCTCCCAGTCCACGATGCTGGAGAGGACGTCCGTCGCCACCACGAGCACGCGCTCCACGGCGCCAGCCACGATGAGGGCCCGCCCCAGCTCCAGCGCATAAACCCATCCCGTGCACCCGGCCTGCACGTCGAAGGCGGGGCGGGGGGGCGCGTCCAGCCGGAGCCACACCCGCCCGGCCGTGCACGGAAAGGGCGTGTCCCCCGTATTGGTGGCGCAGATCACCATATCGATGGCGCTGGGCTCCAGCGCCGCATCGTCCAGGGCGCGGCGCGCGGCGTGGGCCCCCAGGGAGGAGGCCGTCTCCCCCGGACCGGCAATCCGTCGCTCGCGGATGCCTGTGCGACTCACGATCCAGTCGTCACTGGTGTCCAGCATCTGCTCGAGATCCCCGTTGGACAGGACGCGCTCGGGGGCATAGACGCCCAGCCCCGCCACCACGGCCGACCGCCCGCTCACGAGGGCGCTCCTTCCACCCGGGGTCCCCACTTCAGGTCTCTCAGCGCCGAGCCAATCAGGCCGTTCACGTCGCCGGCCACCTGTTCGGCGCCGCGATGCACGGCGTTGGCAAATGCGCGCGCCCGGCTGGCGCCATGGGCCTTGATGACGACGCCGGAGAGCCCCAGGAGGGGCACGCCGCCCACTTCCTGGTAATCGAAGCGAGTACGCAGCCGCAGGAGGGCGGGCCGGGCCAACAGCCCGCCCACCTGGGCGCGGACCCCGTCCCGGAGCGCACCCCGGACGCCATACAGCACTTCCGCCACCGTGCCCTCCGCCACCTTCAGGACGACATTGCCCACAAAACCGTCCGCGACCAGCACATCGGCGGTGCCGGCCAAAACGTCCCGGGCCTCGATGTTGCCCACGAAGCGGCCCACAAACCCCGGACCGGCGACGTCCAGGCGGCCGTACGCCTCCTGCAGCGCCAGCGGTCCCTTGGCGGGCTCCGTCCCGATGTTGATCAGCCCGACACGGGGTTCCGCCACCTTCAGCACCCGCTCCGCATAAAGCGCACCCATGTGGGCGTACTGAACCAGGTGCAGGGGTTTGGCGTCCACATTGGCCCCCACGTCCAGCAGCAGCACCCCACCCCCGTCCCGCGTCGGGAGCACCGCACACAGCGCCGGCCGTTCCACGCCGGGCAGGCGCCCCAGCACCATCAGGCCCGCGGCCATCATGGCGCCCGTGTTGCCGGCCGACACGGCGCCGTCGACCTCCCCCGCCTTCACCAGGCGAATCGCCTCCACCAGGCTCGCATGAGGCTTCTGGCGCACAGCTTGGACCGGAGGTTCCCCCGCACCGATGACGTCGTCCGTGTGATGCACGCGCACGCGCCCAGGCGGCGCCGCCGCCAGCCATGGCTCCCAGCCCTCTCCCCGACCCACCAGCACCACTTCCAGGCTCGGGTCCCCGCGGGCGGCTTCGCAACCCCCCTCCACCGCCGCCTGCGGGGCCAAGTCGCCCCCTTCGGCGTCAATTGCGATCCGCATGGTCTATGCCCCCTTGCCGGCCGCCCAGATCGACGACCAGAAACTTGCCGCGAAACACGACGGCCGACTGGACCTGCGTCACTACCAGGACCACGTAGCGGCTTTGCCGGCGCCGAATCACCTCGGCCCGGGCCACCAGACGCTCCCCGGCAAACACCGGGCGCTTAAACTTGGAATTGGCCAACCCGGTCAGGGCCCAGTCGCCATCCACCACCGAGAGGGCCAGGGAGTCGGCCTGGGCAAACAGATGCTGGCTGCGCACCACCCCGCTGCGGCGAAAGGTCATGTCCGCGGTCGTATCCAGCACGGAGACCGCGTGCCGCCCGATGGCGAGGTCCACCAAATCCCCCACCATCTCCTGTCCCTCCAGCGCACGGAGGCCCACCACGGCCTGGCGCGCCAAACCCTGCGCGCGGAGGCGCACCTCCGGGATCCCCAGGTACAGTCGGTCCAGCCGAATGGTCGGGACGCTCACCGTCAGGGCGCGCGCCAACTCCTCATCGGTGCGCAACGGATCGTCCCGCAGGAGCTGCTTTAAAAGCTGGTGGCGTTCCACACGGCGTGTTTGCAGCACGGCGTCCTCCTTGTGTGACGGTGTGGTCCTCTTATGATCACGTGATCCTAAACCCGGGAAACAAAAAAGGAGCGAGGCCACCCAAGGGTTAGGCCTCGCTCTCAACCTCGATTACGGCGCGGCCATCATAGTAGCCGCAGTGCGCACACACCTGGTGCGACATGCGGTCGCCGTGACAGCGCGGGCAGTGTCCCACCTGCGGGGCCGTCAGCGTCCACGTGGACCGCCGCTTGTTCTTGCGCGACTTTGAGTGCTTCTTCTTCGGAACCGCCATGTCATCAATCCCCCTGTGGTTTCTTGGCCTCGATCGCGTGCCAGCCGGCAAGAGCACTCCAGCGCTCGTCCTGGGGCGGTGCGCAACCGCACGGCCCGTCATTCAAGTCTCGGCCGCACGTGGGGCACAGACCACGGCAGTCCGGCCGGCACAACGGGACCTCCGGCAGCGCCAGCAACACCGCTTGTGTCACCAAGTCGTCCAGCTCAACCACGTCTTGGCGGTACGCGAGCCACTCATCCTCAAAGCCGGGCTCGTCCTCACGATACTCCTGCCGCAAGGCAAACGGCACATCCAGCTTCACGGGTTGGAGGCAGCGCCCGCACTCGGCCCCCACCACCGCCTCCCCGGAAAGCGCCACGGCCAAAAAGTCGCCCCCGTTGTCCAGCACGACCTGGCCCGACGCCCGACCGACCAACGGCCACTCCGACAGTTCCTGAAGCGCGGCCGGCCAGTCACCTTCGAGCGGCACGGTGATGCGGCGGCCCGCCCATCGCTTCACGTCCCGCACGCGCACTTCCATCGGCATGCCACGACGCCACCTTCACAAAACTTTGGTCATTATAATGACGGAGCGCCCCCCTGTCAAAGACCGACCGATCCCTTCACGCGGCCTTCACGATGCCCTCCCTATCCGACGTCCACATCGGCGGCGAGACTGGCGCGCACCGCTTCGGGCAGCGTGACCTGGACCGTGTACCCCGGGTGCCGAATGCTGACCCGCACCACCGTGGTCGGATCCTGTAATTGCGCCGCGTGCTGGGGCGACAAGGCAAACGTCAGATAGTGCACCGAGCTGGTTTTGTCCTCTTTGGACCGCCCTGGTTCGGCCTCGGCCGGAATGCCCTGGCCGTCCAGCAGCAGGACCACGTGGTCCTCGACGCCCGTGAGGCGCTTTAGGACCGCCGGAATTTGGCTGGAGTCGCTGATCTCGATCAAGAGCGTGGCCGCCAGCGCCAAGCCGGGCGGCAGCAGGTCGTTGTACACGGCCAGCTCCTCGGCCACCGCGGCGGGGTCCGCAATGTGTTCGGCCCGCAGCATTTCCTGGGTCTGAAACCACAGGGTACGGTGGTTCTCAAACACCAGGGACACCAAGTCTCCCAACGCGACGCGCCGCGTCCGCTTGTATCGTATGATGTCGTCCCGGATTCGATCGCGCGCGCTTTGATACTCCACCAGCCCGAGCAGTTCCTCGATCGCCACCCGACGCATAGCCACCTCCCTCACCCTCCGCGCGACCCTCCCGGCCGCGCCTATGACAATCCGTACGCGCGGTCCAACACCTCGACCGGGTGCAGCGGGGCTTGCCCCGCCACTTGAATCTGCAGCCCCGCCAGCTTGCAATCCGAGCAGGGCAGGTCGCCCGGCCGTTCGGCCAAGGCGCTCATCAGCCGGGCGGCCACGTGCTGGGCCGCATCGTAGTGGCGCGCCTTCAGCCCCCACGTGCCGTCGATGCCCGCGCACGCCTCCACCACGGTGACGGTGGTCCCAGGGATTTTCGACAGCACCCGGCGTCCCCGCGGGCCACCCCCCTCCATCCGCGTATGGCACGACACATGATAAGTCACCGGACCCACCTCACGCTGAAAGTCGTCGGCCAGCTTGCCCTGCTGCACCAGTTCCGCCAGCAACTCCGTGACGTCCACCACCGCCGCGGCCACGTCGCGGGCCACGTCCCCGTCCACCATGAGCGGATACTCCCGCTTCAGCACGTACGCGCAGGTGGGTTGCAGCGCGACCACGCGCGCGCCGCGGGCCACGTGGGGGGCCAAGGCGGCGAGGTTGGCGTGGGCCCGCTCCTGTGCGCCCACCGCGTCCCCGCCGTCCAGGGCCGGCATCCCACAGCACCGCTCGCCCGGTAGCGTGGCCACGGAAAGGCCCTGGTGCTCCAACACGCGGACGGCGGCCTCGCCCACGGCCGGGTAGCTGTACTCCGTGGTGCACGTGGCAAACAGCACCACGTCAGGCGATGGGGGCACCGGCCGTCCCGCCACCCGCCGTGAGAACCGGCGTCCGGCGTAAGGCGGCAGCCGGCGGCGCGGATCAATGCCCGTCCGCTGTGCCAGCACCCTCCGCACCCCCGGCCGCCGGGCCGCCCAGTTCGCCAAGGGGGACAGCGCCGTTCCCCATCCGCCCGAGCGCTCCGGATTCCCCAGAAAGCGGTCGTCGGCCGACAGGCCCACGCGCCGCACTCGCTGCGCCTTGGTGCGCAGCATGAGCCGTGGGAAATCCAAATCAAATCGGTGCGGCGGCGTGTACGGGCACTTCAGCGCGCAGATCTTGCACTGAAAGCACTCCTCCGCCACGGTTTCCATCTGACTCCGCGTGAGCCGCTCCACTTCGTCGTCAAGGTCTTCGACGAACCGAAAGAGTGCGGGGAATGACGGGCAGAGGTCATGGCACAGCCGGCACCCGTTGCAGATGTCAAATGCTTGCTTCAGGTTGCGGTCGAGGGCCGCCTCGTCCCAATATTCGCGTGCCGTCAGGCGATACTCCATCTCCACCCCGCCCCTCCGCACGCTGTCGGTCGCTAGTCGTCCTGGTCGAGCCGGGCCAGTCCCTTGGTGAATCGGCCGGCATGGGACTTCTCGGCACGGGCCAAGGTCTCAAACCACTCGGCGATGCGGTCAAAACCCTCGTCTCGGGCCGTTTTGGCAAACCCTGGGTACATCTGGCTGAATTCGTAGGTTTCGCCTTCGACCGCGCTTTGCAGGTTCTTCGCCGTGCTGCCCACCGGCATTCCGGTCACGGGGTCGCCCACTTCCTCGAGATATTCAAAGTGCCCAAAGGCATGGCCGGTCTCCCCCTCGGCCACGTCGCGAAACAAACCCGCGGTGTCCGGGTACCCTTCGACATCGGCCTGGCGGGCAAAATACAGATACCGGCGGTTGGCCTGACTCTCGCCGGCAAAGGCTTCCTTGAGGTTGGCTTCGGTTTTGCTTCCGGACAATGCCATATCACGACGCCTCCTGATCTGTTGCGGTACGTGAGCCTTCCCGTCGAAACCCCGGGAATCCCGAACCACACTATCGAAAGCGCACGCGCGCTGTCAACGCGGTGCGGCCGCTCGGCCCCACCCGATGGAGGGCCCCTCCGCCGCCCGGCCCCCCGGGACGGCGAAGCGGGTCCGGTGGACGCCGCGAGCCGGGCGACCCCCGTGTGATGCCGGCTAGCCACGGCTCCTCCCCAGACCGGCGGCCATTACCACCAGCGCCAGCGCCGCCGCCCCCAAAAAGGCATACTCGCCGATGGGCGCACCCAGCATGTGGTCGAGCGTCCTGCGATGGACCACCAGCGCCGTGCCCACCACCAGCGCGCTGGCCACCATGGCCCGCGCCAGGCGGTCGACGAGGCGCTCCCAGTGGTTCAGCACCCGGGCGAAATTCTGTGGCTCCAGCTCGACGCGCAGGAGTCCGCCCTCGACCCGGTCCAGCACCCGGTCGAGGCGCGCGGGCAGGCGGTCCCACAGCGCCAGCCACTCGAGGCCGCTGTCCTCAAGATGCCGGGCGGCCGCGGCCGGGCCAAATCGGGTCCGGAGCAGCTCGCCCACCAAGGGGCGGCCCAGCTCCACCAGCGACGCGTCGGGGTCGAGGCGGCGGACCAGGCCATCCAGGGTGACGGCCGCCTTGGCCAGCAGCGCGTACTCGCGGGGAATGCGGATCCGATGCCGGGCGGCCAGCGCCAGCACGTCGCTGAGCGCCTGGCCCAACGCAAACTGGGCCAGCGCGCTTTCGTAGTACCGGCGCCGCAGCCGCTCCACATCCGCGGTCAACCCGGCGCGGTCCACCTCGCCCGCCACCGCCCCCAGCTGCAGCAGGGCCCGTACGACGAGCGAACTGTTGCCCCGTGCCATGCCCAGCAGCAGGTCGATGGAGTGCTCCCGCATGACCGGCGAGAGCCGCCCCACCATCCCCCAATCCAGGAGGATGAGGCGGCCGTCGCTGTCCACGTGCACATTCCCGGGGTGCGGGTCGGCGTGAAAGAACCCGTCGACGAAAATTTGCCGATACAGGGTGTGGACCAGGCGGGTCGCCACGTCATGGGGGTCAAGACCCAGCGCCACCAAGTCCGAGCCGTCCGTGACCTTCGCGCCATCCAGGCGCGTCATGACCAGCACCTCAGGCCGGGTCAGCTCCCACACCACGTCCGCAATGCGGACGCCGGGGTCCGCCCGGGCCAGGCGGGCCGCCTCTTCGGTGTGGTGGCCCTCGGCGGTGAGGTCCAGCTCCGCCAGAAACGCCGGCACCAACTCGCCCATCAGCCCCGACACATCGTACTGCCGTGCCCACGGGAGCCGGGCCTCGGCCACCGCCGCCAGTCGCGTCACGATGTCCCCGTCCACCTGCGCAGTGGCCAAAATCCCCGGCCGGCGCACTTTGACTACCACCCACCGGCCGTCGGGCAGTTGACCCCCGTGCACCTGCGCGATCGACGCGGACGCCAGGGCCGTGGGGTCGAGCCACAGCACGCTGGCGGGGTCGGCTCCCCAGGCTTGCCGCAGCACCGATTCCACCTGGGCCACGGGAAGCGGCGCCACGTGATCCTGGAGCCGCTCCAGTGCGGCTACCAGCCGCGGCGGCAGCAGGTCCGTCCGCGTAGAGGCCAACTGGCCCAGCTTGATAAAGGTGCTGCCGAGATCGGCCAGCACCCAAGGAATGCGCTCCGTCCAGTCCACAGGCGTCCTGGCACGGCGCCCACACCACCGGCGGACGATCGGGAGCCACCGGGACAGCCCCAGGCTCGCTCCGAGCTGCCCGAACCCGTGGCGCAGCAGCACCAGCGCCACGGTGCGGTAGCGTGCCAGCTGTCGGCGTCGGCTAGCCAACGCTGGTGAGAAACGGGGACAGGCGCCGCGACGTGCCGTCGCGCACCAGGACGCGGCCGCGGCTCACCAGGTGCCACACCCGCTTCCCGTCCAGCACCACCACATCGGCGGGGCCCCCGGGCTGGACGCGCCCCACGGCGCCCAGGTGCAGGATGGCTGCCGGGACGGTGGTGACGGGAGCCAGCGCCTCAGCCCATGGCACCCCACTGTCCACCAGCGCCAGCACTTCCTCGAGCAGGGAATCGGCGCCACCGACACCCACCCCCACCAGGTGCCCCGCGGCATCGAACACGGGAGCCGAGCCTTGGGCGTCGGAGCTGAAGCTCACGCGCGTCGTCGGCACGCTGGCAGCGCGTACGCGCTGCCAGGCCTCGTGGGCCGACACCGCAAGCCGGTCGTGGGGGTCCGGCCGAATCCCGGACGTAAAATCCACCCACCCTCCCGCGCGGGCCCACCGAATGGCCTGATCCACCAGCGCCTGGCTGCGGTTCAGGTGGGTGGGCACCAACGTGTCCCACGGCACGTCTGCCGACGCCACCACGCGCTCCAAGGGTTCGATGCCGCCGGGACCGGCCCCCACGTGGACGTGCAGCACGCCGGCCTTGCCGCCCAGCAGCCCGCCGACGCGGGCTTCTCCGCCCAGCTCGGCCAGCTGCCGGACGCTGGGATGGCTCCCCCGCTGATCGCTGACCGCCACTTCCCCCACCCCCACGACCAGGTCGATGAGAATCAGGTCCGAACGCGGTGTGTCGGTGACGGTGCGCGTCGGCACCTGGTAGGCCCCGGTGTACACGTACGCGCGGAGATGCTCGCTCCACAGACTCCGCGCCTTCGCCAAGAGGCCCTGGATGCTGCGCGTCACCCCGTCGGTCCCCAGCACCCCCACCACCGTGGTGATGCCGGCGTGGGCCAGGTCTTGGCCGGAGACTTCCGGCGTGCGGTACCGGGGCCCCCCTTCGCCGCCCCCGCCTGCGATGTGGACGTGCTGGTCGATGAGGCCGGGTATCGCAATGCGCCCCTCCGCATCCAGCTCGGTGGGGTCGGCCGCAAACGCTGGGGTCGCGAGCTCGGGGCCGATGGCCGCCACCCGATCCCCCACCATCAGGATGTCGACCACCGCCTCAGGCGGGGGATCAGGGGCAAACAGGCGGGCATGCTTCACCAGGACGGTCGTGAGGCCCCGGGGCAGATCACTCACTTTGGCCCGACGTGCCCTGGCCCAGCACCTGCTCAATCTTGCGGGCAATTTCCTGGCTTTGGTTGATGACGCGCCGCAGCTCCTTCAGGTTGGCAGACAAGTCCTCGGACAGCTGCCACTGTGCCTGTCCCAGCACCTCGGCCACGGACTCCGTGGACGGCCGCGCGGACCCCGGGGACGAACCGCCGGCGGCGTTGGACGACCCCTTCCCGGCCGACGACGAACCTCCGGCCCGCAACGAGGAGCCCCCGCGAAAGCGCCCCCACCCCGCCTTGTGCTGGGACGACGACTGGTTGGCGGCACGGGACGAGCCGCTCGAGCCGGACGACGTTGGGGCGCCGCTCGCGGGTCCGTGCGTGCTCTGGGCGATTTCTTCAGCCACCATCTGTCGAATCTGGTCGCGCGTCGGGGATGCCGCCGACGAGGACCGCCCGCGGGCCACCCGTCCCGCCCGATCGGACGACGACCGGCCGGCGCGCTCCGCCAGCGCCTGCTGCACCGCTTCCTGAACCACTCGCCGCATCTGTTGGGAATCCTCGCGCTTCTGGCCGCTGCCCATCACTCTGCCCCCCCTGTCGCCACCCGCCTGCGGGCCCGGTGGCGTGTTCGGGGTAGTGTGCCCCCAATGGGGGCCCCCCTATGACGGCTGGCCCAAATCCGCGATCGCCTGCGCCAGCGTGGTGACGGGGTAGATGGTCATGTGATATCCGTGCGCCCGCGCCGTGGCCACCGCCTTGGGATAGTTGGCTTTCGGGCACAGAAACACGGTGGCGCCCGCGCGGTGCACGGTGATCACCTTCTCCGCAATTCCGCCGATCTCCAGCACCTGACCCGTGGGGGTAATCTCGCCCGTGCCCGCCACCACGCGCCCTCGCGCCAAATTTTTGCCCGTGATTTGCTGGTAAATTTCCAGTGAAAACATCATCCCTGCGCTGGGACCGCCGATGTTGTGCACCGAAAACGCCACCGGGCGGGGAATCACGTAACGCACCGGGGTGGTCACCTCCACCCCAATGGCGGGTACAGGGTCACCGGGCAGGTGCATCAGCGTCACGGGGAACGTGCGGATCCGGCCCTTCACGCGCGCCTCCACGGACACCACCTGCCCGACCCGATAGCCGTGCATCAGGGCCGCGTCGTTGGTGAGGCTCACCGGATGGCCGTTCACCTTCAGAATCGTGGCGCCGGGCACCAGGTGGTGTTGGGCCGAGGAATGCTTCAGCACCCCCAGCACCAGGAGTCCGGGCTGCGCCACGACCCGAGCGGACAGGCCGGCCGCCCGTTCCCCGGCCACCTCCGCATCCTCCTGGCTGCCGCGCATCTGCGCGAGGGACACCTGGACGAACTGGCTCATGCTCATGTCGGGCAGCACGGCGGCCGTCGGCACCAGCTGATAGGTGTCGTTGACGTGCGCCCACAGGTATAACAGGGCGTTCGCCGGCAGGACGTAGATGGCCACCATCAGGAGCGTGCCGCGCGCCGGCCCGTGGGTCCCGCTCACCCGCACCATTCCGGGAAGGTAGCCGGTGATGCCGGGAGCGTACACGGTGTACCCGGTGGGAATGAACCAGAGGGCCCCGGCCACCACCGCCAGAGCGGCCAGCACGCCACCCGCCTTTTGCTTCCACGTCCATCGGCCTCGCGCCCCCGATGATGTCCGCCCCCTCATGAAGACCCCTCCTCCACGGCACGTCATGCCCCGTGACCGCTAGTGTACGCCTTCGGGTTCGCGTCCCTGACGCCGCCGGGGCGCGGTCAGCGCTTGGCTAGGGCGACGGTCACCTCCGAGCGGTTGTGATAAAGCTGGCGGCAGCCGATGACTCGAAACCCCGGCACCAGTGCGTCCAGCGCCGCCCGCATCTGGCGGCGGCGCCGGGTCTCGTGCAGCTTCAGGGTCATGACGCCAAATCCCGCGTCGTCGAGCCGGTCGGCCAGCGGCCGCATCAGCCGCGCGCTCTCGGCGGCACCGAGGCGCATGTCGTTCACGATAAGCGCAAACTGCCCGTCGCGCGGCCGGACGGTGTAGGTTTGCACGGTCTCGCGCCAGTGCATGAGCCGCGGATGGCGCGCCAGCCCGTCGTCCAGCGCCGCGGGGTCCACGGCCACGACCGCCAGCCCGCGGTCCAGCAGCACGCGGCTCCACCCGCCCGGCGCGGCCCCGAGGTCCAGCGCCCGCCCCGCGGTCGGCCACGCCAGATCGAAGACCCGGAACGCCTCTAAAAGCTTGCCGGCGGCCCGGCTCACCTGCGCCGCGGGGTCCGAAAACCCGACGATCCCGCCGGCGGTCGACGAGAGGTTGTGGGCGGTGGGGGATGCCCCCACCCACGAGGCATCGGCACTGACGACCACCGACAGCACCTGGGGCGCCTCGCCCGCCACGGGGGCCAGGCCCCGGTCGGTCAGGGCCCGGGTGACGGCCGCCCGCACCTCGCCCGCGACGCCGGGCATCAGCGCTCGTACCTGGACGGCGACGGGCCGGCTGGCATCGAGCGAGGCCGCCGCCTCACACGCGGCCGCCATCACCGCCATCGCCTGATAGGAGCCGGCCACGCGCTGGTGGATCGGAAACAGGTGGCGCACAAACGGGCCGTCGCGGCGCAAGGCGTCTGCCAGCGTTTGCGGGTCGCGGCTGGACACGACCACCAAGAGCCCGGGCGCCACAGCCGCCCCTAAGCGGGCGCCAGGGTCCACGGCGCGGATGTCCTCCAGCGCCAGCTCCCACGAATCGGGCCGCGCCGTGACCAGATACGCATGGCGCCCCTCCACGCCCAAGTCCACCTAGGCGGGCGGCCCCAGCTGCGCCCGGTTGGCCTGCACCTCCTCGAGGAGGCGCTTCAGGCCGCTCTCGGCCCGGGCCAGCAGGTCGTCTGCATAGCCGCGCGCCCCCGCGCGCATCTCCAAGGCGCGCTCGCGCGCCTGCGCCACCGTGTCCTCGGCGTGGGCCTGGGCTTGGCGCAGCACGGCCGACTCCGCGGTCAGCTCCGCCGCCCGCGCGCGTCCGGCCTCCACGACCGCCTCAGCATCCTGCTGCGCGACCGCCAGCACCCGCTCGCACTCCTCCAGCACCCAGCGCGCCCGGCGAATATCCTCGGGCAGCGCCTGGCGCATGTGATCCAGAAGCGCCAGCAAACCTTCGCCGTCCACAACCGTCCGTCCCGTGAGCGGCACGCGCGTGCCATCCTCCACGAGATGCGCCGCCTGGTCGATCAGATGGACAATCTCCGGGTCAAACGCCGGAACCGTCGGTTCCGCCTCGAACTCGGTCGCCTCCGTCACTCTCGTTCGCCTCCGTCACTGTCGTTGCCTGCGTCGCTCGTTCGGCAGGGGGCCGAAACTTTTGAGCCAGGGCGGCGGCCACTCCGTCCGGCACCAGCGCGTCCAGCGGAGCACCGTAGCGGGCCAGCTCGCGCGCGCGGGACGAAGACACGTAGCCCCACTCGGGCGCCGCCATCAGATACACCGTTTCCAAGTCGGGATTCAGTCGGTGATTCATCCAGCTCATCGACGCCTCCAAGGCCAGGTCGCGGCCGTCGCGCACCCCGCGCACCACCACGTGCGCTCCAATGCGCCGCGTGTACAGGGCCAACAGCTCTCCGCTGGCGTCGACCCGCACGTGCGGCCAGGGTGCGACGGCCGCCTCCAGCAGGGTCCGGCGCTCGGCGATCGAAAAACACCCGGGTTTGTCGGGGTGGTGCATTACGGTCACGTACACTTCGTCAAAGAGCGCGGCCGCCCGCGCAATCACGTCCACGTGGCCCCGCGTCACGGGGTCGAAGGACCCCGGGTACACCGCACGGTGCGCGCTCACGACGTCCTCGGGCCCAAGAACAGCAGATGGGTGCGGCCATACCGTCGCTGGTCCATCACCACCAGGCCTCCCTGTTCCCAATCCCCCGCCGTATCGGGGGCCTCGGACTCCACCACGGCCAGCCCGTCGGGCCGCAAGAGCCGGCGGAGCGATTGTCGGACCGGTGCCGCCACCCCGTCGGCCCAGGGTGGATCCAGAAAGACCAAGTCAAACCGGGCCGGGGCAAAGCGCTCGACCGCGCGCTCGGCGGGCAGGGTCCACACGGTGGCCCGGTCGGCCAAGCCCAGACCGGCCAGATTGCGCCGCACCAACGACGACGCCCGCCGACTGCGGTCCACCAGGTCGGCCCGCCGGGCCCCGCGCGACAGCGCCTCGATCGCCAGCGCGCCGGTGCCGGCGTACAGATCCAGGACGACCGCCCCCGGCACACGGCGAGCCAGCACGTTGAACAGAGCTTCCCGCACCCGATCCAGCGTGGGCCGGGTTGCCGTGCCCGGCGGGCTCTGCAAGAGCCGTCCCGCCAACGCGCCCCCCACCACGCGCATTCGACTCCTCCTCGTCGGAATTGAGTATATCATGGCAGACGCGGGCGGGACGTCCACTAGGCCGCACGCACCCCATAGGCGCCGGCCCCCGGACCCTGGTCCGTCACAGCCGCCGAGGCGTGGGGTCTCGTTGACCGGCTGTGGTCATCGCACCAGGGGCCAGTCCCGCGGGGGCGCCGCCGGATGAGGCTACCGGGTGGTGCCCACCAAAATGAGCAGGACCCCGGCGCCAATCCACAACAGCTTGCCCACCGGCAAACGCGTCGCCAAGCCGGCCACCCCGATGAGCATGGTCAGGGTCAGCACCACCGGGCCCATCAGACCCAGCACACTGTTGACGCGCACCGCCGCGTCCAGCCGGCCCAGACGCCACATCAGCAGCGCCCCGGTGAGCTCCAGAGCGCCCGACAGCAGCCGGATGCCTACCATGCCGCGCAAGTACAGATGTTCCGGTCCCATGATCCCTCCTTGTCATCTCCGCCGGATGGCCGCCGGACGCTTGGTCAGCGCTGCCACAGCTGAACGACTTGGAGCAGGAGGTAGGTGAGCCCCGCGGCCATCAGGGGACCGACGGGGATCCCGCCCCACAGCACAATCCCGATGATGGATCCCGCGATGAGCGCAATCATGAGCTCGCCTTGGTGCGCCAGCAGGTCAAGCCCGCGGCCATTCAGCAGGGTGGCCAGCGCCCCCCCCGCCACCGCGATCACGCCCGGCAGCGAGGTCAGCGCGCGCACAATCATGCGACCCGACACCTGCCCGCGCGCAAAGGGCACCAGCATGGCCAGCGTCAGGAACAAGAGCCCCACTTCCACCCCGCGGCGCTCGATGCTGGGCAACAAAAATGCCAGTCCCGCCAGCCGAATCGCCAGCAGCATGGCGGCCGCCGCGGCCACCAGGCTGGAGCGCGCCCAGAGCCCCAACAGCAGCAGCACCACCAGCGAGATGTTCTCCATGGTGAGCATTCCGCGGCAACCTCCCGCCCCGGGGATTCCTATTAGGGCGGGGAGACAAAAAGACACGCCGGCGCCACGGGCGTGAGCCAGCCGTCGGCGGCACGGTGCAGGACGGTCGGCACGCGGTCCAGGCCGGCGGCCCAGGCCACATCGGCCCCATAGCCCATCGCCTCGAGGCCGCGGCCCTCCTCCGACGCTGCGAGCGCTCTCCCCAGGTGGTCGGCCACGGCCGCATAAGCCTCCTGCGCCGCCTCGGCGTTGGGGTCTCCCTCGGTTGGAGCCAGGGCGGCCACCACCGCCCCCACGCCCCACCAATCGGGCGGCGACACGCCGCCTTCCCGGCCAGCCCCCAGCAGTACGACCCGGCCGGGCCAACCCGCGGCCGCGTGGGCCACTGCGGTGCGATTGACGAGCGCCCCGACCAGCACGGCGCCGGCGTCCGCCACGCGTTCCAGGGCCCGAGTGCCGTTGGTGGTGGTCCACACGACCCGGGTCCCCCGCGGGACCGGCGCGGCCCACTCCACCGGCGAGTTGCCCCGCTGGAATCCGGCGGGCGGGCGGTTGTGCCGCTCGCCCGCGAGCCACGCGCCGGCGAAGTCCTGGGCCCGCTCCCGGGCGGTTTCCACGGTCGCCACCGGCAAGATCGCGGCGACGCCCGCAGCCGCGGCCGACAGCATGGCGGTGCTCATCCGCAGCACGTCGAACACGACGGCGAGGTCGTGGGGCCCCAGCGGTGGGCAGTCCTCCACGCGGGCGACCGCCACGACGCGCGGGCTCAGCGTGGGACCCCCACGGCCCCAGTGGCCGCGGTGGCGGCTTCCTCCGACACCGTCAGAAAGTACTGGCGGAGCGTGTCTCCCCGGAGGCCTACCCGCAAAGCCTCCAGCGCCAGCGCTTCGTCGGGGGCGATGTTTCCCAAATTGACATTGGGGCCAAAGCGCATGACCAGTTGGTGCTGCTGCGCTTTTTGTGGCGCCTCCCACATGAGGCGTCCCGGCTGCGACACATGGCTCACCATCTGTTCCAGCTCCTGTTCCAGGATGTGTCCCGCCTCATCGTAGATTACCACCCCCTGGCCGCTTTCCCGGCCTTCCACGATGACCAGGTCCGACCCGGAGGCGAAGTCGTCCTCGACCTGCGTCCACAACTCGAGGTCCGGCACTTGGTCCCGCGGATCTTTCTTGCCGACTTCACTGACCACCAGCGGGAACCCAAACGCCCGGGCCCGCCGAATGGTCGCGGCCCGCGTGGCGGCATCGATGGTGATGGTGCCGTCGGATACTTCAATGCCCGTGAATCCCAGCGATTCCGCCCGCTCCAAGTAAGCTTCCAGCTTGTTTTGCATGAGCGCCAGTTCCAGGAATGTGCCGCCGGGAAAAATGTCCACGCCGTAGGACTTCACCAACTCGATCTTTTGGCGCAGCAGCCGATGCGGATAAAATGCGGACGTCCCGAACGTGAGCTTCACCTGGTCGACGTAGTCCCCCGCCAGTTCCATCAGGTCGCGCGTGCCCGTGAGCCCGAGGCCTTTGTCGATCACCATCGTCAGGCCGCGCTGCCGGGGGCGCGCCTCGCGGTCGGCGGCTGGAAAGTCCAAGATGCCGACCCATGCCCGATCGCTGTCTGCCATCGCGATCCCTCCTGTTCGTCCTGGATGACCTGCCGAACGCCCCGTCGGTTCTGGGCGGCGCTTGCACGCTATGCGGCCGCGGCCCGCGTGACACTGGATGCGTGAGGCACCGTGCGCGCGGACACGTTATACCCAGGTGCAAATTGATGGGAGGAATGTCCATGTCGAGCCAGGCCGACGCGCCGGCCGACTCCGGCGGACAGGACGGCTCTAAGCTCCTGGTCCTGTCGCTGGTGCCGTTTCTCATGGTGCTGGGGAACTCCATGCTGATCCCCGTGCTCCCCAAACTGATGGCGGTGCTGCACGTGACCCTGTTGCAGGCAGGGCTGGTCATCACGGTGTTTTCCATTCCCGCCGGCATCGTCATTCCGTTCGCGGGCGCACTGTCGGACCGGGTTGGACGAAAGGCCGTCATGGTACCGGCTTTGGTCGTCTATGGCCTGGCGGGCCTCGGGGCGGGCGTCTCCAGTTGGCTTCTGCCCCATGCGTACGGATTTATCATTGGCTTTCGGATCCTCCAGGGCATCGGGGCCGGCGGCACCTACCAGCTGGCCATGGCACTGGCCGGAGACATGTACCGCAGCAAACAGCGGGTCAAAGCGCTCGGGACCCTTGAGGCCTCCAACGGGCTGGGCAAGGTGGTCTCCCCGATCGCCGGATCCGCGGTCGCGCTGGCCGTGTGGTTTGCACCCTTCTTTATCTATGGCCTGCTGAGCTTCCCGGTGGCGGTGGCGGTGTGGTGGGTGATCCGCGAGCCCCATGATCGACCCCAGGCCGCCACCATGGGCCAGTATTGGCAGGGAATCCAACGCGTCTTTCAACGCAAGGCGGCGTCGCTGCTAGTCACCTTTCTGGGCGGGGCCACGGTGCTGTTCATCCTGTTCGGGGTACTGTCCTACCTCGCGGACATTCTGGAGCGGCCCTACGGCGTCGGGGAAATGGCCCGCGGGCTTCTGATTGCCGTCCCCGTCCTGTTTTCGGCGGTCGCATCGTATCTGGCGGGCACAGTCATGCAGGCGCGCCTGGCACGCTGGTCGCGCCCGGTGGTGGCCGGGGGACTTGGCCTCATCGGCTTCGCCATGCTGGCCGAGGCCCTTATCTTCAATCCGTTCTGGGCGATGCCCGCCCTAGTGTTCCAGGGGCTCGGCACGGGCGCCGCCCTCCCCGCGATTAACACGCTGGTGACGAGTGCCACGTCCACCAGCGAGCGGGGCGTGGTCACCAGCCTCTACGGGTCGGTGCGCTTCTTCGGGGTGGCGTTGGGGCCCCCGATTTTCGCCCTCGCGATGCGCACGCGCCCCATCATTTTCTTCGGAGCCGCCGGGCTGGCTTTTCTGGTGGCGCTCTTGTCCTGGTGGCTCATCAACGAGCAGCAGATGCTTCCGGGCCAGATGCTGGGCCCGGCGCGCCGGGCCGAGTCCGCCCGTCCACGCGTGCGGAGCCGCCGTCGCCAGCCCACGTGACCGCCCGACTGGCAACTGCGGCCACCCGTGCCAGACGGCCCCACGACCCAGGTGCCGTGGTCGGGCATATTCGCCCCAACCCACGGGACACTAGCACCAGCATAAGTTTGGGAGGTGACAGACATGGCACGAGGCAGCAACACGGGCAACCGGGCCCTGGTTCGCAGCGCCGAGAGTGCGTTGGACAACTTCAAATACGAGGCGGCGCGCGACATTGGCGTGCAGATTCCCGACGACAACTACTGGGGCGACCTGCCGGCCCGCCAGTGCGGGGCCGT
>JAJYPH010000117.1 GCA_021795575.1 Bacillota bacterium | reverse complement strand
GGAGCACATGGTGGTCATCGGGGGCCCCGCGACTTCGGCAGCGGGACCGCGATGGGTTACCTCGCCAGACCGCTGCCCATTGAGCGCGAAAGTCAAGGATGGCGTGTACACCTCACCCAAGGTGGTCGGCCGCACTGGCATCGGCCCGATGTGGGCGCGCTCGCCGCCTGGGCTGCCGGCGCATCAGGCGCCGGCAGCATGCTCCGTCCACTGCACCAGCTGATTCACGGCGGCGGTAGTGTTCACGGTGAACGCGCTTTGCTGCATCTGGGCCGCGAGCCGCTGGAGCTGTGCCACCGCCGAGGCGGTCGGCAGGTGGTGGTGCAGGTTGGTCAGCACAAACACCGCGGCCGTGCCCACCGAGCCTTCCAGCGACAGCTGCGTCGCCCAGGGCGCCACCTCCGCATACAGTCGGGGGTCCGGCAGGCTGGTGCGCAGGGTCTGGTTCACTTGGGCCAGCTGGGTGAACTGCAGGCTCAGCGCCGACAGGTTGGCCGTCGATACGTTGGGCCCACCCGCTTCCACCTGGACAATGGCTCTCGTCAGCCCCGCGTCTCCCGGCCCCGCCGGCGAGCCGGGCAGAAAGCTGGTGTCGCTGGCCTCCGCCAGGGTCTGGAGCGCACCGGCCGCCGGGCCCCCCACCGCATGGAGGGCCGCTTTCCAGCTCTTCAGCGGATGGTATTGGTGCGGGTGGGTCAGGTAGGCGGCGCCGGTGAACAGCGCCACCTCCGACGCGCGGGCCTGCAGCATGGGATTGAACAGATAGCCGGCGACGGCGGCCGGCAGGTTGGGGCTGCGGCCGGTCAGGGGGCCCAGCATCAGGCGGGGGGCATGCTGCTGCACGTAGGTGTAGTCGTTTACCGGGTAGTTGTCCCAAATCACCAAGCGGTGCCCCAGCTCGGCGGCGACGGTGCGGGCGTCCGCCGCCGTGATGGTGGGCGACAGCACGTCGGGTCCCGTCCACGCCACCAGCGCGTGGGGGGTCAAATCCTGCTTCAACGCTGCCCAGTACGGGTTGCTGGCCAGCCCGTCGTAGGTGGTTGGCGTAAGAATGAGCCCAAAGCGCGGACTGGCGCTGGACTCGTCGGCCCATACGAAGTTTAACAGGGACGCCTGAGCGGCCCCCAGGCTCCCGTGATACACGGCGGCGTCTGTGCTGTTCAGCGCGGGCGGCACGTCGTCGAAGCTCAACATGAACCAGTGGACCCCAAGTGCCCGAATCTGGTTGATCTTTGCCAGCAGCGCCGCTCGGTCCGGGGCGCTCGAGTAGGTGATAGACAGCCCGGGTGACACCGAATACACGAACCGCACGTGCGCCGCCTGCGCGGCTGCCACGATGGTCTTTAGGTAGCCCAGCTGGCTCGCCGGGTACGGCGTGGCCCAATCCACCCGCTGATACGGGTCGTTCTTGGGCGCGTACACAAAGGTATTGAGCCCGCGGCTCGCCATGAAGCGAATCATGTGCACCGTCGTGGCGGCGCTCCACCGGGGGCCGTAAAACCCTTCCACGACGCCCCCCAAGAAGGAAGCCGGCAGCGTCGACCGACGCACGGCGACCGTGGGCAACGCCGCCGGGCTGCTCGCCGTCGCGTTGACGCCCGCCACACTGCGGGCGCTCGTGGGGGACACACGCCGCGGCACCCCATGCGGCACCGATGTCTTGATCGATGCGGCCGCCACCGGACGGGCCACACCAAACCTCTGCAGTGGCCCGGGCCGAACCGCGGCCAAGAGCCCCAGCGCCAGCACGACGCCCACGGCCAGGCTGCGCACCCGTTGCAGGTGGCGACGGCGCTGCCCACGCAGCGTGCGGCTCACCAGGGTCACGTCGCCACCTCCTCGCGGCGCCACCCGGTGGACCCATCGCCGCTTCAAGGCTTACAACGCCCCCGCGCCGCATGAGGTGGCAGGGACAGCGATCCAGCCTGCGTCACCGGCTCGGGCCCCCGGGCGCTCACAGCGACGACCGATCGGTTCCACCGCGACCGAAGTGCTCCACGCGGCCCAGCCACAGTGCGTCGTGCGGCAGGGTGGGCGCTTCCAGCCGTTCAGGCCCCACACCCGCAAAGTATGGCCCCGCCCCGTCCGCCCATGGTTCGTTGTCCACCCAGCTGAACCGCGCCGCATCTACCCAGCGGGCGGGCTCCTCACGCTCCACCTCTCCCTCCGTCAAGGCGAGTGACCAGCCGCCCCCCGACGTGAGCGCGGCCGCCAAGGCGTCATTCTCGGGCATGGACCATAGGAACCGAGGGGGATCGTGAGACACTTGCACGGCCGCCCGCGTCGTACCCTGGGCGGCGGCGCCCGGCGAACCGGCGGCCAGGTGCATAGGGCCAAAGCGTCGGCGCGCATACACGGCGGCGACCGGCTCATCCAGGGCCACCGAGCGCGGGGGCGTGGCCAGCACCGGCAGCGCGGGGCGCGGCAACACCACCTTGGGGGGCGCGTCTGTCCGCGCCTGGATGGCATTGACCGTGAGGTTGGGCTGGTCGGGCCGCTCGGCCCCCGCGGCCTGCACCACCCCGGCCACCAGCAGAAAATCCCCGAGGTCCCAGCGACCCGCCACGGCGCAGTCGAAAATGCCGGGGCTCCCACCCAGGGCGGGCTGCCCCGACGGTGCCGTGACCAGGGTGCCGGCGGAAAACTCGTCGGGGGCCGGCAGCCCGGCAAAAAACTGGTCGACGACCCCCATCTGATCCTCGGCCGCCAAGCTCACCGTGAACCGGCCGCTTTCGGGAATCAGGGTGGCGGCGGCAAATTCGTGAGGGATGGCCACCATGAGGGTGGGGGGCGTCAGCGACGCGAGCATGAACCAACAGCCGGCATGGGCGTGCATCCGCCGCTCGGCCCGTACCATGATGACGCCCACGCCGCGGATGCGGTAGTCATACACCTGCTCGACGGGATCCGTCCGGGACCGAGAATCCAATCGCCCACCTCCCGCCTTTTGATTATGTCACGCCGGGCAACCCGCCATGAGCCAGCGCCGCGCGACGCCCGCGGGTGGTATGCTCACCCCAACATGCTGCAGTTTGCACGCGAAGCGCTGGACCCGTGGCACCTGGGTGCGGCCCCCACGCCCGTGGGACCGCTCGCCGTGGCGTGGTCTGCCGAGGTCGTAGTGGCCGCATCCTTCGATGGCTTGCCCGTCGTGCTGTTTGGCCGACCGCTGACCGCGGCGACTTTACCAAGTTGGCTGGAGCAGATAGCGACCCAGGCATACCGCGAGGGCTTGGCCGAGACACCCTGGACGCTCCTTGACCCCGGGACCACGTCCTTGCAGCAGGCTGCGCTGGCTGCGGCGGCCCGCATCCCGGCGGGGACCCTCGCGTCTTACGGGGACGTGGCCCAGGCCATTGGGCGGCCGCGGGCCGCGCGCGCGGTCGGCCAGGCGATGAGCCGCTCGCCGGCTGCCCTCTTGATCCCCACCCACCGCGTTGTCCGACACAACGGCCAGCCGGCCGCCGGTCAGGAAGGCGGTGTGGGCGAGCGGCTGCGACAGTGGGAGGCAGAGCACGCCGTGGAACAGATGTCGGTCGAAGCCCCACAGAACTAAGGTTCGGCGTCCCAATCGACCGGCGTCGTCCGGCCGCTCTCGAAATCTTGGCGCAGCATGGCATAGCCCACGCTGGCCGAAAGCTCCCCCGTCTCGGTGGGCCAGGACGCCCGATAGTGCGCCTCTTTGACGTAGCCCGCGCGGCGCAGCACCACGCGCATCGCGCGGTTATCCGCCCGCGTCTGGGCCTCGATGCGCATGACGTGAGGATACTCGTGGAAGAGATGGCGTGTCAGCCAGCGCAGGGCGGCCAGTCCAACGCCTCGCCCACGCCACTGGGGGCACACATACACGTCGAAGAGCGCCCCGGTGTCCTGGAGATCATGGAGACGCACGAGGCCCACCGGCGGGTCCGCGCCCTCATGCTGTATCCACCATGTTTCACAGTCTGGGCCGGCATAGAAACCTTCGGCCACCCGTCCGCGCACCATCGCCGGTGTGGGATGCCGCGTCACGTAGTTGTCCCAGCTTTGGTCAACCACCCACTGGACCAACCCGTCTACGTCGGTGGGATCCCACGGCGAAAACATCAACCCGTCGGCTGCCTCACTTGGCATGGATCACGCTCCTATTCACTTGAGCCCCGACAGTCTAAGCGTACCGCACGGGCGAGATACGGACCAGGCGGCTATGCGGTGGACGGGACATCGCTTGGGGGCCCAAAGAAGTCGATCCGGTGGGCTTGAACGCGTTCATGATGGGTGCCATGGGCCACGGGTATGTGGCCAAAGACCGCGGGTCGTTTTCCACAAATACCCCACACCATGAGCGTAGGCAACCATAGACCACACGAACGAGCTTGATTCTCTCATTACCCAGTGGACCTCGTGCCTCCGGAATGGTCCTGTCGACGGCTGCGCCGAATTCTCTAAGGGGGTCCCAACGCGGGCCGGTGGAGTGGGTGACCACTCCCCTGCCGTCGTTGGCCGTCACGCGTAGAAGGGTAAAGCCATCGGGGTTCTCCGCATCGTCCAGAAGGCTCTCAGCGAACCAAATATCGTGCGTGAAGACAACGACCTGGCGATTTTTGGATGGGTTCCTGATCCGGGCTGCGACTTCGCGGATGCGGCCGTGGTCCAGATTGCAGACCGGGTCATCGAACGCAACGGGGCTGGCCGGCGTCATGCGGGCTTCAGCTAGGAAGTCGGCCATCGCCAGCACCTTCTGTTCGCCTTCAGAGAGAACTACTGACGGCGCATGGTTAGCCCGCTGGCCCGGCACCAGCTTCCGGCGCCGCGAAATGCCTTGTCGGCCAGCAAATAGCCAGGGGGCGCGCAGTTCCTCTCCCAAACCGACCATTTTTTTCTGGACGCCCCCGTGAAGCTCGGCAGCCCACTCCGCCAGGTCCGTCCACAGCCCACCGGTGCAGACGAACAGCGGGCGGCTCGCAGAAATCGCTCGTGTGGGAGAGAATGACGGTGCAGACGGGCACATGAGGTTGACGTCCACCGGGGACGGCGTCAAGAAGGAGGCCGACCATGCGCATCATCGCCATTGAAGAACACTTTGCCCCCAAAGATTTGCTGGGGAAGCGCGGTCCGGTCCTGGGGGAGCTAGGCCCACTGGCCGACCGGCTGGACGATGTGGGGACTGGTCGGCTCGCGGATATGGACCGCCATGGCATCAGCTTTCAGGTGCTGTCGTCCACGCCGCCCAACCCCGACACGGCCGACGATGCGCGCAGCTGGAACGATCGGTTGGCGGAGATCGTGGCGCAGCACCCCGACAGGTTTGGCGGCTTCGCCTCCCTGGCCACGCCAGATCCCGCGAGCCTGCCGCGCGAGCTGGAGCGAGCGGTCACCACACTCGGTTTTCACGGCGCCATCGTGCATGGCCACGCCCACGGACGCTTTTTGGACCACCCCGACTACTGGCCACTCTTTGAGTCGGCCCAAGCGCTCGGCGTGCCCCTCTACCTCCATCCCACACCCCCAACCCCGGCCGTGTTCGACTCCTACTTCAGTGGCCTCCCGCCGGACGTGGCACGGGTCCTGGCCACCAGCGGCTGGGGATGGCATGCCGAGACGGGTCTCCATGCGCTTCGTCTCATCGTATCAGGGGTGTTCGACCGGTTTCCCCACCTGACGGTCGTCGTTGGCCACATGGGGGAGAACGTGCCTTTCTCGCTGGCCCGCGCCGACAGCACGCTAGGCCCGGTGGCCACCAGCCTGCGGCGCTCCGTGAGCGAGTATTTCACGGAGAACTTCTACATCACCACGAGCGCGTACTTCACGGTGCCGCCGTTCCTGTGCGCGCTCATGGTGGTGGGGGCTGACCGCATCATCTTCTCCGTGGACTACCCGTTTTCGGAAAACGGCCCGGGCCGTGCCTTCCTGGACGCGCTGCCGGTGAGCGCGGGGGACCGCGACAAAATCGCGCACGGCAACGTAGAGCGATTGCTGCGCCTCACGAGCCAGCCAGTCCCGCCCCCTAGCGGACCGGCACGCAGTCCCTGACGTAGGTCGTCACGACTTTGGCGGATGGCGATGGAACCGAATGACCCGCCCGAGGGGTCCCGCTCCGCAACCGGCTCTTGGTCCTTCTCCTGCTCGAGGTGGCGCTGGAACCGATGGTCACGCGCCTGACAGTGCGTGGAGACCTCTTCCGGCAGCATGTACCGCCCTTCCTTCACTTCGGCCCGAATCGCGGCGCGCTCCAGCGGCTGTCGGCACAGGACGTAAGCCGCGTGGCGTCCGCCCGGGTAGAACATCGCGCGCTCGATGCGCAGCAGGTCCCCGACGTAATCGTGGTCCCTCCAGGTGGCCTCACCCAGGCGGTCCTGAACCAAACGTGTTCGGCATGGTCCGAGATCTTGCCATTCCACCGATTTTCGATCTTTGTTCAGAACGTGACAGGCGGACAGACACGGGTCGTGGTATATGGCGCCACCGCTTTCGCCCCAGGACACTCTACTCGTCGGGATCCTGACGCGGGGTACCCAGAACGCCCGGTCTTCCGCCAATTCCCGCGCTTCCCACTCGGCCTCTGCCGCCGCCTGTTGCTGACGGGCCTGTTCCCGCCACTCGCCCAGGTTGCTGCATCGGTGAGCTTGCCATCCTTCAGCTCGGCATGAATGCCTTGTCTTCCGCTGGATACAGACTTTTTCAGACCTCTGCACCCGGTCACGGCGGCCATGTTGTGCACCCCGTTGTCCACGCAGCACTCCAGTGGGCGCCAATCATAGATGTACGCCCGCCGTTCCCAGTCCCCTTCGGCAATGCGCTCCCGGACAAACTGCGTCCGGGGGCCCGGCGGACCACGCCACGTGCGGCTCATGGACGTCCACCCGTCCCGCCTGCCGCAGGAAAGCGGGAAGCCGTCTGTGGGCGACGATCGCGTGTCTGGCTGATTGGACGCAGTACCGTTGGGCAACGCACCAGCCCGCGCCGGCGTCGCATCCGCCCAGCGCACCAGATGTTCCCCGGTGGCAGCGACGCTGTTGAGGGGCGTATCAAATGTAGGCATAACAACACATAACCAGCTCCTTCCTCGGGCCAACCTGTCCACCGAGGATCAGTCGGCAGTCCATCGTCGTCTCGGGGATCCCGGGAACCCGGAATGGGCACCGTACCTTGCGGCCGGTTGCCTTGGCTTCATGCAACCGGTCCCACCGCCAATCTGGATGCGAGCCGGGAGCTATGAAGTTGGAAGCCCCACCCTGCTACCTGGTGGGGAATGCTTAAGACAACCGGCACGAGGCGCGCAGAAACTCCTCGACCCCGCAGATGCTGCCCGGCTCCCGGGCCAGCAGCTCGGAGGCCTGGCGCCGGCGGGTGCGCAATTCCGCGGGGAAGGCGGTCCGCGCCCAACCATTTCATTGGCAGAAGATACGTTACAATCAGACAGGCAACAAGACCGAACGTGGCGGGGGATCACGCTGCTGCCTGGAAGAGGGGGCTGCCGACTGGCTGACGCACCCATGCACCCGCCCTACCTGTGGTGGTCTGGACAGCGCGTACCGTGGGACGAGGCCCACATTCACGTGACGCAGCTGGGATGGCCCGCGCTCACCGCGGTGTTTGAGGGCATCCGGGCGTATCAATCTCGGGACGGCACGAAAACCTCGCTGTTTCGCTTTGATCGGCACATGGCCCGCTTTCGCCGCTCCCTGCGGTTCATGCAACTGGAATCGGCGTGGGACGAAGCCGCGCTGCTTTGGGCCGCGACGGACTTGGTGCAGGCGAACGAGGCCATCCGCGACGCGTACGTGATGCCAGTGGCGTATGGCGAGGGCGGAAGCCGCGGCGTCATGACCATGGCACTCGGACCCGCCAACATCTACATCACGACGCGCCTGGCGCCGTCCAAGTTGCCCGATCCGCCGGCGCTCCGCGTAGCGGTCAGCTCGTGGACCCGCCTGAACGACAACATCATGCCACCCCGCATCAAGGCCTTTGTCAACTACCTGAACTCACGACTGGGCCAGACGGAGGCCGCCCGCGCGGGCTACGACAGCACGCTGTTTCTGAACACGGCCGGCAAAGTCGCGGAAGGTGGCGGCTCATGCCTGTTTCTCATCTCCGATGGGGTGGCGGTGACGCCGCCGGTGACGGCCGGCATCCTGGAGTCGGTCACCCGCGAGTCGGTCATGGAGCTGTTGCGCGCGGAGCTGGGCATCAGGGTGGTGGAGCGCGAAGTGGACCGGACGGAGCTTTACTTCGCCGACGAGATGTTTTTCACTGGCACCATGATCGAGATCGCCCCGATTCGGTCGGTCGACGGGTTTGAAGTGCCCGGCGGGGCCGCCGGACCCATTACCCAGCGTCTCATGACGCTGTTTGAACGCGTCGTCCGCGGCGAAGAGCCCCGGTACCGGCACTGGCTGTCACCCATCGCGGCCCGGTAGATGCCTGGGTCCTACCGGAACACGGGAGGAAACCCATATCCACTCTCGACGAGGGCGTACCCCGATCTGCTACGCAAGGCGCAGGGCCGGTATGCGGGCCGCGGGGTCACGCTACGCCGCGTCATCGCCGACGCCGCCTATGCTGTGGCGGGGCTGTGGACCTTCACCCGCACCGGCGGGTTCACGCCCGTGTTCGCCCCGCACACCCCGCCCTGAGTCCCGCCGCGACGGCCGCCGGGCTGCACCTGGGACCCCACGGCCGCCCGATCTGCGCCGCGGACCGCCCGCTGGCGCCCCGGGGCCCGCAGCGCCCCATCCAGATCTGGGCGTGCCCGGCCCAGAACCGCCGCGCCGCGCCCTGTCCCACTCCGTGTGCCGAAGCCCGCGGCCGGGTGACGGTGAACCACCGCGGGGACCGCTATGCCGCGAGTGGCGTGCCCTACGGGTCCCCGATCTGGCGCCAAGTCTATGCCTTGCGGACGGCGGTGGAGCGGGCCAACCGCCTGTGGCCCAGCTACGCCGTAAAGATCGCCCGCCACCGCCGCCGGTACCTGTGGTACGGCCGGCGGGTCATCGCGGCCATCGTGGAGCACGCGAAGGCCTGGGGGCGCGTGCCGGCGTAGCCCCCGTCCGGTCCCGGTCCGAACTGCATCGCGCCCGCCCGGGATCTTCGGGATCCCGAGCATGGCGTGCGCCGGCGGCGGCCGCCGGCGAGGGCGGCGCACAGCCCGGCGTCTGCGGAGCCCCCCACTCAGCCGCCGGCGGACCTTCGGCCCGGCCTGCGACGGGTCACTGGGCAATTTCCGAAAAGGCTCCTAGACCCCGGTCAGCGGCTGGACGGCAAAGCCGTCCGCCGCATCAGCTAGGCCGCCCCAGCGGTCCCGCGGGTGGGCCTTGTTGGCCCCATATCTGCCACGGGCCAGGGCGGCTAATGTCCCCTCACCAGCCACGACCCGGGGTGGCTTGCTCGTCTGGACTTAAGGCGTCTCGCTAGGCAACGCGTGCACGAGGGGGTGTAGGCCGGCCAGGCGTTCGACGAATGCATAGTCCGCAGTCCAGAACGGCATGGGGCCGCCCGGTGCAAGTTCGGCCACCGCCAAGAACCCTGCGTCGTAAAGCGTGGGCAAGACGAAATCAGTCGCAATGTCCCAAGCACGCCTCTTGATTGCCTCGGAGTGGACGAAAATTACACCCAGCGCGCCGAAGGCCTCCCACGCCTGTTCGGCCGCGCGGTCGTCCAGAAAGCCTAATCGCACCTTCTTCCGCAGCGTACTGCCAACCTCGGCCCAGGCGAACGGGGGGGCATACAGAGCCGTAGCATCCTGTGCGAGCACGCTGGCCGCGCTACTTCCGTTCTCAGGTGTCACAATCTTCACCACGATGGAACTGTCGAGGCACACTGGCCCGGTCACTCGGGTCGATCCCCGCCGTCGCGGTGTCCGTCGCGCAAAGCACGAATGTATGGCACCGAGTCCTCAGCTACGCCCCAGCGCTCCTCGATGCGCGTACGCTCTGTCGCGATCTGTGACAGCAGGCTTGCCCGGCGTTGGCGGTCCAACTCGGCCGCCACCGCCGTGACCACCACATCATTCATGGAGATCCCTTGTTCGGCCCGCGCGGTACGGACGAGGTCGGCCCACACTTTGATGGGAAAACGTACCGTCAGCTGTCGGTACTTCTCGGTGCGACTCGCCATAAGACTCCCTCCGTGACTCCAGTATAAGATGTCCCAAGGTCACTTACAAGGGGGAGCGGACGCGGAGTGGCCGCATCGTCGCCGTCCTGTCCGTATGGCGCCCTGCAGCGCCAGACGGCTGGCGCGCGGCCGATGGGACGGTGGCCGCGAAGGTGGTGGCAGCCGCCAGTGCCGCAGCAACGCACCGTCCTATCGGCGGCCTACGCCCACCACCCGGACCGGTATGGGCCACCCCGTCCGTGGTGTGCGCCGTCGACACCGTGGGTGCGGACCGGCTGCCGCTGGGCAGCGACCGGCCCCACGCCATCGGCGACAGGGCGAGCGCGCTGCGCACCGTGCGCGCGCTGCCGCTCGACGACCAGGCGAAGGCGGGCATCCTGGGCGCCCATGCGGGTGCGCTCCTGGATTTCTAGAACCCTCAGCGGGTGGCCGTTACCGCCGTCCGCCGCATGGTCAGCGGCCAGGGACGGGCCATCTCCCCCACCGGCACCTCGATGAGCGCAGGAACATTTTGCGCTCAGCGCGCTTCTGATGGCGTCCGCCCGTCCCGCGGGTCCGTCCCCGCGCACGCCCTGGGTGCCAAACGCCTCGGCCAAGGCCACGTAATCCGGATTCACCGGCTCGGTACCCAGCACGTGGCCCGAAACCTCCTGCTGCTGAGTGCGTTTGACGTGGCCAAACGCGTGATCGTTGAACACCACCGTCCCCAACCCCACGGCATAGCGACGCGCGGTGGCCAGCTCGGCCATGGCCCAGCCCAACCCTCCGTCTCCCGTAATGGACACGACGGCCTGCTCGGGTACGCCGATTTTCGCGCCCCGCGCGGTGGGAAACCCGTACCCCAAGGTTCCCTGGTATCCCGGCCTGATAAACGTCCGGGGCTCATACACCGGGTAACCCCCCGGTTGACATAGCCTACTTGGGTAAGGTCGGACACCAGCACGCCGTCGTCGGGAATGGCTGCGCGCAGCGCGGCCACGAAGGCTGCCCGCGGTTCGACCGCCGCCACCTGCCGCGCGGCTTCGGCCCGGGCCTCGTCCAGGTTCGTCCAGCAGCGGGATGTCCGGTTCTGGCCCACCTCCCGTGCCAGAGCGTCGAGCGCCGCCCGGGTGTCGGCCACCATCA